>DASQHW010000403.1:0-5482 GCA_035631895.1 Acidimicrobiia bacterium
GAGGTCGGGGCCGATCTCTGTGGCGCCAAGTGCGTGGTGCGGGGGGAACTACCGCGCCCCGGCGCACAACAGGTTGGTCAGGCGGCTCGACGGTCCCCGTCGACCACCTCACGGTTTCTCAACGCCCCGAGGGTGCGTTCCCATTCCAACTGCGAGGCCAGCCACGAGAGCGCCTGAAGCTTCGCCTCGGTCCGGGTGCTGCCTGCCCCTGTGCCGATCGAACGCATGACCACTCCTACGTTGTTCATCTGGACCCCGATTCGACTGCTACGTTCCACCAGTACCTTGTGTGCAAGCACTCCTGGTGCAACAACACTGTGAGTGTATGCTCTCAGTGTCATTGCTGTCAATGCAGGCGGACCGTGGAGGGCCCGGGGTGGCCGAGACCCGGTGGCGGATCGACGAATTAGCCCAAAAGTCCGGGATGACCGTCGACACCATCCGGTACTACTGCCGGGAAGACCTGCTGATGCCGCCGGCACGCTCGGGGAGGCACAAGCTCTACGGGCCCGCCCACCTCGAACGTCTCGCCAGCATCCGCAGGCTCCAGGAGCAGCGGTTCTCGCTGGCGGCGATCCGGGCGATCCTCACCACCGACCGACCGGGCCTCGAAGGCCTTTTCGCGACCCAGGGCGACAGCTACGACTTCGACGAGCTGGTCGCCCAATCGGGCGTCGAGCGTTCGCTCGCCGAGCGACTCCGGGCGGTCGGGGTGCTGGCCGATCCGATCTCGCTCGGCCGGCAGAGCTTCGACGGCAACGACCTCGCGTTGCTCCGGGCGGTGGTCGAGCTCGGCGAGATCGGCATGACCGAGGACATCATCGTCGAGCTCGGCGCGATCTACGTGCGGCATTTCCGCGCCCTCCAGGCGGACGTGCACGCGATGCTCTCCGGGCGCGACCGGGCCTGGGACCAGGACGAGCTGGTCGCGATCCAGCGCAAGCTCACCGCGAACTCCCAACGCATGATGCCTGCAGTCGACCGCGTCCTGAACTACGTGCACCAGACGACGATCCAGCGGCTCACGCTCGAAGCCGTACGCACCGCGCAGGAGACCGGCACCGGCGTCGGCGGCGTACGGGTGACGTCGGAGGATTCGGCGCGCTGAGCTGCGCGCTCAGTCGTGCAAGTGCCAGATGCGCGCCGCGTTGCCGCCGGTGATCCGCGCCCGTTCGTCCTCCGCGACGCTGCCCATCATCTCTTTGATGGTCTTGCGCGAATACGGCCAGTCGTTCCCGTGATGCGGATAGTCACTGGACCACATCATGTTGTCGACACCGACGCGGTTGCGCAGCTCGACACCCGTGTGGTCGACGATGAAGCTCGCGGCGTTGTTGCGATACCAGTACGTGGAAGGCGGCTCCTTCAACGGCAGATCACCCCACACGCGGTTGCGCCACCAACGGTCGTCGATGCACTCGAGGAAGTGGGGGATCCAGCCCACTCCGGTTTCGATCCAGCAGACCTGCAGCTCACGGAAGCGATCGAAGACGCCGGTGAAGATCAGGTCGGTGATCGCACCCGTCGCCATCGAGAACACGTGGCTCATGCCGCCGATCGCCTTGGCACGTGTCGCCTCGCTCCGCATGTCGTAGAGCTGATTGCCCTTCGCCGCTGCGGCTTTGCGTGAGGAACTGCGTTGGGCCCGGCTGATGATGTTGATGTGGACGGATACGGGGATGCCTTCGTCGACCGCGGCCGCCCAGAACGGGTCGTCGTCACGGGAGATGCTGCCCTGGCCGCTCGGCCAGTTGGAGATCACCACGCCCCGGGCACCACGCGCCTTGGCCTTGCGCAGCGAGTCGATCGCGTTGTCGATGCCGAGTGACGGGATCTGCGCGAGGCCGATCAGGCGCTTCGGGTCCGGCGCGCAGAACTCCTCGAACAGGAAGTTGTTGTACGCCTCCACACCGGCGAGCACGAAGTCGTCGTCGTCATCGCCGAGGAAGTGACTCATCGTGCGTTGCGGCGGGAAGAGGATCTCCGCGTCGATCCCGTCGATGTCCATGTCTGCGAGTCGCGCCTCGCCGTTGTAACAGCCCTTGCGCGCCTCGTCGTAGGTGACGCCGAACCAGCGGAACTTGTCGAACGGCATGCCCGGCGTCGATACGAGCCCGATCGGATCGGGATCGCCGCCGACGGCAGTCAGCCACGCGTCACCGCCTTCGGGGTCCTTGACGAGCTTGGGCGCCTTGTCCTGGTACTTGGACGGCAACCAGTTCTGCCAGATGTCCGGCGGCTCGAGGATGTGGCAGTCGGCGTCGACGATTCGGGAATCGACCATTGCGGGCACCGCCCTTTGCTGACGCCGGAACCTGACAACCGTGTCAGTTTAGGTGTCCCGGCCGCGTACACTCCAGCCCCGCATGTCCGAACAACTCCTCGAAGGCCTGCGCGTCGTCGATCTCGGCGGTGACCCGTCCGCGCGAGCGGGCCGGGTGCTCGGCGACCTCGGGGCATCCGTGACACGCGTGGTCCCCCCGGACGGCGACGTGCTGCGCGGCAACGTCGCACGCGCGTGGAACGCGGGCAAGGCGGTTCGCTCGCTCGCCCCCGGCGACCCTGAGCTTGCCGCACTGCTCGAGGAGGCCGATGTCGTGTTCGACATGCCGGGCCTGGCGGGTACCCACCAGCTCGACCCGGCGCTCGCGCCCCGCTCGGTATGGGTGAGCATCACGCCGTTCGGGCTCGACGGGCCGCGCGCATCGTGGCGAGCGTCCGATCTCGGCGTGATGGCCGCGAGCGGCAACATGTTCTGCACCGGCGATCCCGATCGTGCGCCGGTTCGTTGCACCGAGCCGACTGCCTACGCGCACACCGGCGGCGAGGCGGCCTTCGCGGCGCTGACGGGACTCTGGTCCGGGCGACCGCAGGTCGTCGACCTGTCGATGCAAGAGGTCGTCCTCATCGCGAACATGGCGAACCCCGCCCGCTTCCCGCAAACGAAGTTCCGGGGCTCGAGGCGTGGGGCCAACATCGGGCGCACGCGGGAGATCTGGCCGACCAAGGACGGCTTCGTCTCGTTCGGTTTGCGCGGCGGCAAGGCCCGCGTCCCCAGCCTGGAGCTGATCGCGAGGCTCTCGGGGCTGGCGCCACGCGACTGGACGGCCTTCAGCCCGACCACGGCCTCCGACGACGAGCTGAAGGAGATCGAGCAGGCGGTCGCGGAATACTTCGCGCAGCACACCATGCAGGAGCTGTACGACCTCGCGTGCGAGACGAACGCGATGCTCGCACCGATCAACTCGCCTCGGGAGATCTACGCGTCCTCCCAGCTCGCGGCGCGCGAGTTCTTCGGTCCCGTGGACGATATCGAGCGGTTCCCAAGATCGTTCGTGATCGTGCGGTCCGCCGACAACGAGGCCGCACCCGCGCGCCCGCAGCCGTTTGGTGCGGCCGTGGCCGGCAACGGCCACTGGCCGACCAATCAGGCGCGTGACGGGAAGGCGTGGGAAGGGGTGCGCATCCTGGAGTTCGGGTCCGGGGCCGCCGGGCCGATTGCGACCCGGTACTTCGTCGAGCACGGCGCGACGGTTCTTCGCGTCGAGTCGAAATCCCGGCCGGACTTCCTGCGCGTGTACGCGCTCGGTCCGGACAACCCGCACGGTCTCGAGGGCTCTGCGATGTACGACGGCTTGAACGTCGGCAAGCGGAACGTCACGCTCAACTTGAAGGCGCCCGAGGCGGTGGAGCTCGTGCGCAGGCTCGTCACGGAGTGGGCCGACGCGGTCGCAGAGAACTTCGCGCCGCGCGCGATGAAGGCCTTCGGTCTCGACTACGACACGCTCGCCGCCCTCAAGCCGGACCTCGTGATGATCAGCGCGTGCCTGAACGGCCAGACCGGACCGCACAAGGACTATCCGGGGTTCGGCGGCCAGGGCGCCGCGCTCTCCGGCTACAACGCGCTCACCGGGTGGCCGGACCGCGAGCCGGTCGGACCATTCGGCACGATCACCGATTCACTCGCCCCGCGCTATGTCGCCGCCGCCCTCGCCGCGGGGCTCCACTACCGCCGCCGCACCGGCCGCGGCGTCTACCTCGACGTCTCGCAGGTCGAGACCGGCATCTGGTCGCTCGCGCCATGGCTCCTGGACTATGCGCGCGACGGGGTCATCCGCTTGCGCGACGGCAACAACAACGCGGATGCCGCGCTGCACGGCGCGTTCCCGTGTGCCGACGAGGACGGCGTCGACGATCGTTGGGTGGCGATCGCGTGCTGGAACGACGAAGAGCTCGCGCGCCTCCATGCCATCGCGGGCGAGGACATCCCAGGTTGGACGGGTGCACGCACGCGCGACGAGATCGCCGCACAGCTCCAGGCAGCCGGGATCGAGGCCGTACCGGTGCACGACTTCGGCGATCTGCACAGTGATCCGCAGCTCGCGCACCGCGGCCACTTCGAGCCGCTCCACCACCCGATCCTCGGCGACAGCTTGTACGAGCGGAACGGGTTCCGCCTCGCCGCGTTCGACGGCGGCTACAGCCGCGCCGGGCCGACGCTCGGCCAGGACAACGACTGGGTGCTCGGCGAGGTGCTCGGTCTCACGGAGGCACAGATCGAGGCATTGCGGGAGACGGGTGCCTTGGAGTGAGATCGCACCGTGAAGGTCCGGCGCGCGACCGACGACGACCGCCTGTGGGTGGCTGATGCGATCACCGGCGCGTTCGCGTCGACGCGGGTGGTGTCACGCGGCCGTGTGCACCCCGACGCCTCGGTGCTGGATGGGTTCGTCGTCGAGAACGACGGCCGCCCGATCGGCTGCGCGCTGTGGCACGAGATCGATGGAGACGCCGAGCTCGTGGTGCTCGTCACGACGTACCGGGGTGTCGGCGCGGGCGGCGCGTTGCTGGACGCGGTCGTCGACCATGCCCGGCAGGCCGGGTGGACCCGGCTCTGGCTGATCACGACCAACGACAACACCGACGCAATCCGGCTGTACCAGCGCGACGGCTGGGAATGGTGCGGCTTCCACCGCGACGCCGTCACAGACGCACGGCCCCTCAAACCCGAGCTGCCCGAGACCGGCAATCACGGGATCCCGATCAGGCACGAGATCGAGTTCGAGTACCCGCTCTGAGCCGTACTGCGCGGCTCGGCCCCGAATCGCCTCGGCCGGGTGGCCGGATCAAACAACCTGTCCGCGTTTTGGAATTGCGCTCTTCTCTACTTGTCGAAGGGGAGCTGATGCTGAGTGTTCCGGCTTCGTTTCCGGCCCACTCCGAGCGAAACCGAGTTCCCATGCTCGGCTCCCCCAAAGGGGTCGCGGCCGTTAGCATCGTCGGCGTGCCGAAGCTCGCTCGGACACGTACGGCGCGGTCCATGTGTGTTGCTCTGGTGCTCGCGGCACTCGTCGCCGCTTGCAGCTCCGGTCACGGCAGCGCAGCAACGGCCGGTCACTCGACCACGAGCGTTGGCGTCGACAGCGTGACGTCGACGACCATTCCCGCTCGGGCTTTTGCCGATGCCTTGGCGGCGGGGAAC
>DASQHW010000404.1:0-9511 GCA_035631895.1 Acidimicrobiia bacterium
TCGTCGACGGCGAGCACTCGAGCGCCTCGTGCGACGGTGTTCGCCCTGTCGGGAGAACCGTCCGCGCCGGCTCCGGGATCGAACGCGGCCATCACGTCGACGACCGCACCCACGGCGGGTCGGAAGCCGTCGGCGATCCGAAGGTGCACCGCACGCCGTCCCACGGGCACGACGCCGTCGAGGCCCGTGCGCTCACGCGGCGCCAGGTGCGCGGCGCGCACGACGTCGTCGCGCGCCAGGTCGAGCGCGACGACGCGTCCGGCCGTGTCGTTCGAGTCGCGCATCGCGTCCGGCGGAACCGTCGCCGCGGGCCGGATCACAGTACGCAGATCGCTCGCGCTGATCGTCGCACCGAGCGGCAAGTCGCGCGCTGCGAGCAACACACGTACGTCCGGACCGAGGGTTCGCGCACGGCGATGCAGCGCTGCGAGATCGCTTGCCACGACCCGAGCGGTGACGATCGCGACAACAACGACAATCGCCCAAGCGATGAGGACGCGCGGCGAGCGATGCATCCAAGCCTTCCCAAGTAGAGGTGCGCGAAAGGGTGCGTGCAAGAAGGGGAAGACTCGGGGGAGTTCCGCCCAAGGTAGCGACTGAGGTTCGATCATCAAAGCGGGTGGGAATGATCGCATTCGCGCGCCCGTTGTACGCATGCTCGATGCCATAGTTTGTCGGCGTCGAAAGAGTCCCCTGGCCCGCCGGTCATCGCCCGCCCGGACCGGCGGGTCGGGGACACTTCGGGGCGAGCGCGAACCTTTCCCGCCGGCGTCAGCTTTCGTACGCGTGGAGCGGGCCGACCGCCTCTTCGCATCTGCAGCCCCGCGGCGCGTCGGGCAGTGTGGGAATCAATTCCAGAAGCAGCCTGCGCACGTGTTGCACGTTCGCTTCGAAGAATCCGAAGACCTGCTCCTGCGTCACCGGCTCGACCGTCGGATCGTCCGTGACGCCCGTGTCGTAGTCGGTGACGAGCGCGATGCCCGCGTAGTGGATGCCGAGCTCGCGTGCCAGATACGACTCCGGATACTGCGTCATGTTCACCACGTCCCACCCCTGCGCGCGATACCAGCGCGACTCCGCGCGGGTCGAGAACCGTGGTCCCGGGATCACCACCACCGTGCCGCGCGTGTGCATGCGCACACCCGCCCGTTGGCCGGCTTCGACAGCGCGCTGCGCGACCACCGGGCAATACGGGTCGGCAAAAGACACGTGATGTGCGTCGCCCGCGTCGTAATACGTGTCTGCGCGTCCCGACGTGCGGTCGACGAGCTGGTCGAGCACCACGAACTCCCCGGGGTGCACGTCGGGCGACAGGGATCCCGCCGCGCACGGACCGATCAGCTGGCGGACGCCGAGCATTCGCATCGCCCATACGTTGGCCCGTGCGGGGACGGATGCCGGCGCGAATTCGTGGTGGCGACCATGACGCGGCAGCAACGCGACTCGCCGGCCGCCGATCTCGGTGACAGTGATCGGCGCGCTCGGCGGCCCGAACGGCGTGGTGAGGGTGACCTCGGACGCACCGTCGAGGAACTCATAGAAACCGGAGCCCCCGAAGATTCCAATGTCGGCATCCACGCCGTGAACCTACGCGGACTTCGCCTCGCCACTCGACGAGCTGCCGGTCGACGAGCTGCCGGAACCGCTCGAGGAATCCGATGACGACGACGACGTGGAGCTCGATGTCTCCTTCGTCCCGGAGGTTTCGGTCGACTTCTCCTGGCCGCCGCGCTTGGAGCTGCTGCGGTTGTCGGTCTTGTAGAAGCCGGAGCCCTTCAGCACGATGCCCGCCGGCGAGAGCACTTTTGTGAGCTTGCCGCCGCAGTCCTCGTGCTTGGTGAGCGGGTCCTCCGAGAACGACTGGTACACGTCGAAATGCCGGCCACACTTGGCACACCGGTATTCATATGTCGGCATTGGTCCGCTCCGTCAGCGTCTCGGCGGTTCTGGCACTCGGTGCCTTCGAGTGCTAATCGTACTCCGGCCACGGCCGGACGTCCTCCGCTGCGCCAAAATGGCGGGACATGGTCGTCGTCGCGGTGCTCGCTCCGCTTGCGTGGTTGCTCGGGACGTTCCCGACCGCGGTGCTCGTCGCCCGCGCCAAGGGCCGTGACGTGCTGCACGAGGGCTCCGGCAATCCCGGCGCCTCGAATGTCGGGCGCGTCGTCGGATGGCGGTGGGGCGCCGTCGTTCTCGTCGCCGATTTTGCAAAGGGCGCGCTCGCCACCGGTCTCGGGCTCTGGGTTGGCGGGCGGCCCGGCGCATACGTCCTCGGCTTCGCCGCGGTGCTCGGCCACATGTTCCCGCTGTACCGAAAAGGTGGGAAGGGTGTCGCGGCCGCGGGCGGCACGCTCGCGGTGCTGTTCCCGGCGATCACGGCCGGTCTCTTCGTGGTCTGGCTGGTTGTCGCCCGCGCGCTGCACAAGGCGTCGCTCGCGTCGCTCCTCGTCACGCTGGCGTTCCCGGTCGCGGTCGCGCTGACAGGCCACGAGGTATGGGAAGACGCCGTGGTCGCCGCGCTGGCCTTGCTCATCATCGGCCGGCATGCGCCCAACATCCGTCGACTGCTGCGGCGGCAGGAGATCGACATCGACACGAGGAGAACATCATGACGGCCGTTCGCAAAGCGGTGATCCCCGCTGCCGGCTTGGGCACTCGCTTCCTCCCGGCGACCAAGAGCTCGCCGAAGGAGATGCTGCCGGTCGTCGACAAGCCGGCCATCCAGTACGTGGTGGAGGAAGCCGTGCGCGCCGGCCTCACCGACATCTTGTTCATCACAGGCCGCGGGAAGCGCGCGGTTGAAGACCACTTCGACCGCAACTTCGAGCTGGAGCACTACCTGGAGGAGAGCGGCCGGCACGAGATGCTGAAGGAGGTCCAGTTCGCGTCCGACCTCGCAGACATCCATTTCGTGCGCCAGCGCGACCCGCTCGGGTTGGGCCACGCGGTATCGGTGGCGCGCCATCACGTCGGTGACGAGCCGTTCGCAGTGTTGCTGGCCGACGACATCATGGTCGATGACGGCGCGCTGTTGCGCTCGATGCTCGACATCTACGAGCGGCACGGCCGGTCCGCAGTTGCGCTCCAGGAAGTCTCGCCCGACGAGATCTCGTCCTACGGGTGCGTCGATCCCGTCGAGATCGAAGGAGACCTGGTCGAGATCCGGCGTGTCGTCGAGAAGCCGCCGCCCGACGAGGCGCCCTCCAATCTCGCGATCATCGGCCGTTACGTGTTCACGCCGGAGATCTTCACGATGCTCGATCGCATCGAGCCCGGTCGCGGCGGCGAGCTGCAGCTCACGGACGCGATCGGGCTGCTGCTCGAGGAACAGAGCGTCTTCGGGTGGATCTGTCGGGGCGGCCGTTACGACGTGGGCCAGAAGCTCGATTTCCTGCGAGCGAACGTGGAGCTCGCGCTCGAGCGTCCCGATCTCGGGCCGCCGTTCGCCGCGTGGCTGCGTGAGCTCTTGGAGAAGCGCGACCTCGGGTGATCCCCCTCGAACACGCACAAGCGTTGATCCTCGACGCGGTCTCGCCGCTCGAGCCCCGCGCGTTCGCCACACGCGATGCACGCGGCCTCGTGCTCGCACAGCACGTCGTTGCCGTCGAGCCAGTGCCGCCATTCGCGAACACCGGGATGGACGGTTATGCAGTGCGCGCAGCCGATACTCCGGGACGGTTACGCGTCCTCGGCGATCTCCCGGCGGGCCACGCGCCCACTACTCCGGTCGGCCCGGGCGAGGCGATCCGGATCATGACCGGCGCGCCGATGCCCGATGGCGCCGACGCCGTCGTGATGGTGGAGCGAACCCGTCCCGACGGTGACTGGGTCGTCGTCGAAGCGGCGAAGGTCGCAGAGCACGTGCGCGCCGCCGGCGGCGACGTCGAGGCGGGCGCCGTCGTGTTCGAGCCCGGCACGATGCTGACGCCGGCGCACCTCGGTGTGCTGTCGAGCCTGGACGTGCACGAAGTCCGCTGCCATCCGCGACCACGCGTCTGGGTGATCTCCACCGGAGACGAGCTCATCGACACTCCGGGTGCGCTGCAACCGGGTCGCATCCGCGACTCGAACCGGCCGATGCTCCTCGCGCTGCTCGCGGAAGCCGGTTGTGACCCCGTGGACGGTGGCATCGTCGGCGACGACGAGGCTGCGATCACCGAGGCCGTGATGCACGCGGCCGACACGAGCGACGTGCTGCTGACGAGCGGCGCGGTCTCCGTCGGCGATTACGACTTCGTGAAGGTCGTGCTGGAGCGTGTCGCCAAGGACCGGGGCGGCACGTACGCGTGGTCGCAGGTCGCGATCAAACCGGCCAAGCCGCTGGCATTCGCGATGCTCGGAGCGGTCCCGGCCTTCGGCCTGCCGGGCAACCCCGTGTCGTCACGTGTGAGCTTCGAGCTGTTCGCTCGTCCAGCCTTGCGCAAGCTCGCGGGCCGGCCCGACGTCCTGCCCGAGCCCGTCATGGCGACCGCGCTGTCTCCGATGCCCCGCACGCCGGACGGCAAGCTCTACCTCGATCGGGTGCGCGTCCAGGTGCGCGGCGGCCGGTACGTCTGTGAGCGCCAGGGCTTGCAGGGCAGCAACGTGCTGTCGGGGATGGCCGCCGCCAACGGGCTCGCCCTCATCGCCGACGGCGACGGGGTGAACGCCGGCGCCGAGGTGCCCGTCATCTTGCTGTGACGGGTCGCCGCCCACTGCCCGGGCGCGACAGCAGACGGATCTCCGCCCGGGAGACCCGCCGTGCCGCCCTGTTCGAGGTGCGGGTCGTTCCCGAGAGGCGCACGTAGACCGGGCGCCGGAGGGGGTGACGCCTCGCTCTCGGTGTCGAGCTCGTCGTTGAGCTCTCCCCGTTTCGCTTCTGGATCGATCCGCTGTCAGGGATATTCGGCGCCGCTCGCGGCCGGGACAAGACCTTGTTGGACCATGTGGCGAACGTCACCGGGTGGGCAAGGTCCTTGGCTTCCCCCACGGAGAGTGGTAGAACACCTACGTCACGGGGTCGCCGTGGCGGGCGAACAGCAAGCGGGAGACTGCTACCAAACGTGGCAACGGTGTGATGGCGCGACGGGCTGGCGCGACTCGCACACCCGGAGAGGCAAGGAGCCGTCGGCTGAAGTTGGTCGCTGCGCCGGCGGGGAGCCAGAGCGAACCCGACTCCGGGGCGCCACGGAAGGCGCACCCCTAACCTGACCGGGTGAAGTCGCACGGAGCGCCGATCCCGCTCATCGATCCCTTCGCCCGACGTGTGAAGGATCTGCGCGTCTCGATCACCGACCGGTGCAACTTCCGCTGCGCGTATTGCATGCCGGAAGAGGGCATGCAGTGGCTGCCCCGGGACGAGCTGCTCACGTACGAGGAGATCGCCCGCGTCGCTCGCGTCTGTGTGGAGCGGTTCGGGTTCGAGTCGGTGCGCGTGACGGGTGGTGAACCGCTGGTCCGCGCCCATGTCACGCGTCTTGTACAGATGCTCGCGGCACTCGACGTCGACATCGCGATGACGACGAACGGCGTGAAGCTTCCCGAGCTCGCGCACGAGCTCGCCGCAGCCGGCCTACGGCGAATCAACATCTCGCTCGACTCCTTGCAACGTGAGCGGTTCTTCGCACTCACCAAACGCGATGAGCTGCAGCGGGTCCTCACCGGAATTGATGCTGCGCTCGACGCGGGGTTGTCACCGGTCAAGGTGAACGCGGTCGTGATGCGCGGCGTGAACGACGACGAGGTCGTTGATCTCGCGCGCTTTGGTCGCGAACGGGGTGTCGCGATTCGATTCATCGAATTCATGCCTCTCGACGCGCAAGGGGAGTGGAGTCACGACAAGGTTGTGCCGGCCCACGAGATCGTCGAGCGCATCGGCGCCGTGTTCCCGCTCGATCTTTCGCGCAGCGTCGAGGGCGGCCTTCACGACCATGTCGAGCCCGCCGAGCGCTTCGCCTACAGCGACGGCATCGGTGACGTCGGCGTGATCGCGAGCGTCACCGAGCCGTTCTGCGACCACTGCGACCGCGTGAGGCTCACCGCCGAAGGCCAATTCCGCACGTGTCTGTTCGCACTCGACGAAACCGATCTGCGCAGCCTGCTCCGGGCCGAACGCGGTCTCGACGCGAGCGACCTCGACGATCGGCTCGCCGACGCCATCACGCGCGCTGTCGGCACGAAGTGGGCCGGCCATCGCATCGGGCACGTCGACTTCGTGCGCCCCGGGCGGTCGATGAGCCAGATCGGCGGCTGATTGCGCGGCGGTGCCGCGGAGCCGTTCGCGCATGTCGCTGTCCGTGAGCATTTCGACGCTCGAGTGCCGCGGACGGGGTCCACGTCACGGCCGTCCGTGGGCGGCATCTACACTTGCCGCCCGTGGCCTCCGAGTTCACCCACCTGGACCCCCTCGGCCGGGCACGCATGGTCGACGTCTCCGCGAAGGAGCCGAGTCATCGCCGTGCGTCGGCCCGCTGCCGTGTCTACATGGAGCCCGACACATCCTCCAAGATCGCGTCGGGCGCCATCACCAAGGGTGATGTGCTGGCGGTCGCCCGGGTGGCGGGCATCCAGGCCGCGAAGCAGACGCCGAACCTGCTCCCGCTCTGCCATCCGCTGCTCGTCGGAGCGGTCCTCGTCAACTTTCGGATCGAGGACCGATACGTGGAAGTCGAGGCGAACGTCGACACGGTCGACCGCACGGGCGTCGAGATGGAAGCCCTGACCGCGGCGGCAATTGCCGCGCTCACGATCTACGACATGTGCAAATCGGTCGACCGCTCGATGACGATCGGCGAGCTGCAGTTGTGGGAGAAAACCGGTGGTCGCTCGGGCACATGGCGTCGTCCCGGTGACGGGAGCGACCCCTTCAGCCTGTAGCGCTCGAAGTGGACATCTCGTCGAAAGCGTTGCTCCGGTTTGAGATCGGGCGAGCCGCTTCGCAAGACTGTCCCGAATCCGCGGTCCACCACTTGGACATCGCGCGTTGTTACGGTCTTCGAGAACAAAGGCGGTCGAGAGGTCTTGACGCTGGTGGTCTTGGTCATACTCGCTGCGTTGTGGGCGGTCGTACTCGTGCCGCCTCTCCTGCGGTCTCGCACTGAGCGAACGAACGACTCGATCGGGGATTTCAATTTCCGGCTCGATGCGCTCGGACGAACGAACGGTGCCCTTCATCGCGGCGCCATGCGCGCAGAGCCGGGCCAGCACGCTGCGAAGCGCCGGCGCGACGTGACCCGCGTGTTGCTGATCGCGGTGGGTGTGAGCGGCATGCTGGCGCTCGCGACGAATCTCGCGGCACTGTGGGCCCTGCACGCGCTTGTCGACGTCGCGCTCGTCACCTTCGCTGCGCTCTGGGCGTGGGCACGCTCCGTGCAGGCCGAACGCGCGCTCAAGGTCCGCGCAATTCCACCGCGCCGCGCCGAACTTGCGCCCCGCCGGGCCGAACGTCCGCTCCGGCACGTCGCCTCTTCGTAGTGTCGTAGCATCGCGGCGTGGACCGAGCCGCCGAGATTTCGTCCCTGGGCGAGCTGGCGCGTGCTGCATTCGAGGAGAAACATCATGCGCGCGAGATCACGATCGCCGCGTCCCGCAAGGCGATCCAGGCATGCGCCGCTTCGATCCGCGCGACTCACCGGCGGGAGTACGACAGCGCCGAGCAGCTCGCGAGAGAAGCACGTGATCACATCGCGCAGGCAGACGAGGCGCTGGTCGGTCATCCGGATGTTCGTACCAACGGGCCGTTGTACGACGCGAAGAAAGAGCTTGCAGAAGCATGGCTGACACTCGCCCTCGTGCGTGATCAGCAGCTTCCCGGTCCTGACGAGCTGAAGATCGACATTGCCCCGTACTGCAACGGTCTCGCGGAGGCTGCAAGCGAGCTGCGCCGCCAGCTGCTCGATCAGCTGCGCGGCGGTGACTTGTCGCGTGCCGAGACGCTGATGAGCGCGATGGATGACATCTACTCGCTGCTCGTCACCATCGACTACCCCGACGGCGTCACCGGTGGGCTCCGGCGCACCACCGACGCTCTGCGTGCCGTGCTCGAGCGCACCCGCGGCGATGTCACGACGGCAACAGTCGCGTCTCGCCTGCAGGCCGCGATCACGTCGGCGCAACGCGCGACCGGCGCGTAGCGGTTCCGCCGGCGCCAGCAGTGGCGCTCAGCGGGCCGGGCGCCCGGCGAATTCGAGGAGCTGCGGGGCAAGAAGCGGCCATCGCTCGAAGAGCTGACCGGTACCACTTCGGGCGGCGTTGCTGCGCTCGATCCATTCGGTGTCGCCCCACGGCGGCTCGACCAGTCGCGATCCGGGGATCAGCTCGTGGAGGAGCTCGGATGTCGCGCGGGTGTGGTACGGATCCGTCTTCCCGCTGCGAAACACGAGGGTCGGTACTGCGAGTGACGTCAGTGCCCCATCGGGGAGCCCGGGAATGGTCGTGTCGGCATCGGGGCAGTAGACGCGCATCCACTGCTCGAGTGTCCGGATGAACTCGCGGGGATCGAGGTCGAGGAACCGCCCGCGGTTTGCGGGGTTGCGCTCGAGCACCTCGGCCCATTCGGGGAGCTCGACGACGGCCTCCATTCCTCCTTGCCACGCGGCGCGAATCGACTCACCGCAATAGACGACCGCGAGCGTCAACAGACCGAAGATGCCGCCCGAGATCCACCACATCGCGAGCTTCGAGGCAACGTCGGGGTGGCGCGCCGCGGCGAGCAATGAGACGCGGGCTCCGCCGGAGCCGCCGATGATGACGGCGGGCACCATGTCGAGCGCCCGTAGCAAGCCGGCGAGGTGGTCGGCCTGCATCTCGGATTCCGACGGCCCGGCGAAGCAGACGCCGGACGCCCCGGTGTTCGGACGGTCCCAGACGAGGACTTGTTGGCCGTGTGCGGCCAGCACGTCGGCCAGCTGCCGCACCCCGGGCGCCTCTTTCGTGAAGCGGCCGCCAGGTGTCAGCACCCACGGGGGACCCTCGCCGACGATCTCGTAGGCGATCGTCGTGCCGTCGATCTCGACAGTGGCCATGTGCGCGCACTGTACGACGCATCGCCGTCCCGCGCCTTGGCGGTTGTCGCGCGCGGTCTGCGCGGCGAGACTGATCGCGATGAGTGCCACCGAAGTGCGGCGGGTCGCCCACTGGATCGACGGAAAGCACGTCGAAGGATCCTCCGACCGGCGAGGTGAGGTGTTCGATCCGTCCACCGGTCAGGTGACAGGGCTCGTCACCTTCGCGTCGTCACGGGATGTCGGCGACGCCGTCGAGGCGGCAAGTGCGGCGTTCACTACGTGGCAGTGGTCGTCGCTTGCAGAACGCACGAGGATCATGTTCCGCTTCCGGGAGCTCCTCGATCACCGAGCCGAGGAGCTGGCTGCGATCATCACGGCGGAACATGGCAAGGTGTCGGGCGATGCGCTCGGCGAGGTGGCGCGTGGTCTCGAGGTCGTCGAGTTCGCGTGTGGGATGCCGCAGGTGCTCAAGGGCGATTCCTCCCACGACGTGTCCGCGCGCGTCGACGTTACGTCGATGCGTCAAC
>DASQHW010000405.1:0-1553 GCA_035631895.1 Acidimicrobiia bacterium
CGCGAGACCAGGCTCGACAACCGGCTCTACGCGGATGAGTGGGGAGCGCGGGTACGGATGCGCGGCGGGTGCGGTCGTGCTGGCCAGGTGACGCCACCAGCGTGCAGCAGTACGCGAAGCCTGTAGTGCTCGAAGGATCTGAAGCCGTGGCCGCAACGCTTGACTTTCTTCACGCAGAGGTTGAGGCCTTCGGTCGGTCCGTTGCTCGCGCTGGTGCTGTGGTGCGCCAGGATCTCGCTGCGCCACTTCTGCAACGTGTTGCCGAGCGACCGGATCTCGGGCACGTTGTCGGCGAGGCAGCCGGCGATCGTCTTGTCGAGCACCAGGCGAGCGTCACGCCACGAGTTGGCGAGATACACGTCACGGACCGATTCCTTTGCCAACCATGCGCCGAGCACCTCGTCGTTGGGGTCGCCGACGCGCAGGCCGAGCAGCATCCGCTGGCGGCCGCGATTGTCGAGGCGTTCGTTGCCAGTGAGCAGGATCTTGCGGATGCGGTAGAGCGGGTCGTGCTTGCGGCCACGATGACCGAGCGTCTCGTTCTGCACTCGGCGACGCACCGTGTCGAGGCACCGGTTCCCGACGCGCACGACATGGAACGGGTCCGCGACCCGGCGGGCGTGCGCGAGGTGCGGGGACAGGCCGGCCCGGAAGTGCTCGGTGAGATCCGTCGCGACGACCTTGATCTGCGCCAGCCATCGAGGGTCCGCGTTGGCGGTCCAACGGCGCAGGTCAGCGGCACGGTTGCCCTCGACCATGTCGATCACGATGTGACGCTTGAGGTCGACAAGACCCGTCGCGTACACGGTCGCGTGCTCGCGAGTCGCGGCCAGGAACGAGGTCTCGTCGATGCCGAGCTGGCGCACGGTCCCGACTCGGTCGGGGTCGTCGACCAACGGCGTGCCGTGCTCGACGACCGCGTTCATGACCGTCCACCAGCACACCCCGAACTCGTCGGCGACCTTCGACACCGGCCGGGCGTGCTCACCGACTTGGCGGCATGCTTCTCTCCCGGCACGACGCGTGATGATGCGTTGCGCGTCGACGTGCTCGGAGCGTTCGGTCCAGGTCTTCGCGTCACAGGCGTGCTCGCGGCAACGCCACCGTCGCTTGCGCCACACCAGCCGCGCCGGCCGGCCGAAGCACGGCAGATCACGAATCTCGATCGGCATTCGATCGTGCACCTCCGCGCGTGCACCGCACGCCGCACACCATGCGATCGTCGCGGTCGTCTCGACCCCGATCACGAGCTCGTCGGGACTCTCGTGCACCTCGAGCACCCGGAACCCATCCAGTCCAAGAAGCGCCTCCGCCAGGCCGATACCGTCGCTCATCGCCAGGGGTCTCCGATCGTCGTAGCCGTCAGACAGCCACGAAGATCGCGGGATCCCTGGCCCGCGCGGCGGACCCTCAGCTACACGTCACTCCCCACCCCAACGCGAAGAGCCAGAAATCTCCTGGGGTGCTCGAGAAGTGCGCAGTGCCGTGCGGGGTTGGTGGGTCCTCCTCGTATCAGGGCTCGTCAGCATCGTTGCCGGCGGCATCATCCTCTC
>DASQHW010000406.1:0-4873 GCA_035631895.1 Acidimicrobiia bacterium
GGCCTGGATCTCTGTCGCGACGGTGTTGACGTCGTAGGTGCCGGTGCCGCCCGCCGACACCACGTCGCCGCCGACGGCGGCATGCGCGGCGAGCAACTGCTCCATCGCGGCATCCGTCCCGGCCGTGCGCTCGCTGCGGTCCTCGAGACCTACGACGTGGCCCTCGTATCCCATGACACCTCGCACGGGGAGCCCCCGCTCGTGGGCGCGCCCCGCGACACGGCCCGCGTCGCCGGGCGCGCAGCCGCAACGGGGCATGCCGACGTTCACGTCGACCACCACCTCGCGAATGCCGTTCGCCGCGGCCGCATCGACCGTTGCGTCGCTGTCGACGGCGACCGTGACCCGTGCACCGCAGTCGGCCATGGCCCGGAGCCGCGACGCGTCCGTGGTCTCGTTGGCGAGCAGCAGGTCGGCCGCCAGGCCTGCCCGGCTCATGCCGATGATCTCGCGCGGTGTCGCGCACGTGAAGGCCATGTGGCCGCGGGCTGCTTGCTCCCGCGCGAGCGACGTGCACTTGTGGGCCTTGACATGCGGTCGTAGTCGTCCGCCCGGCAAGGCGGCCGCCATGGTGTCGAGGTTCTGCGCCAGCGCGACGCCGTCGACGACGAGGGCCGGTGTCGGGAGGTCGGCAACGCGCATCACGTGCCCCACCCGGCCCGCCCGTTCCGGACCGATCGGAAGTCGACCGCGCGCGTCATCGCGCGAGGATGGCACGTGTCTCCGCGCCCTGCCGAGGACCGAACACCGACAACCCGCGACTGGCATACCGACGAACTGCCCGCGACGCCGCAGCGTGACTTCCTGATCCCGTCCGAGCGCTGGGTCGAGGCACCACCGGAGCTGCGCGCGCTCGGGAGCGACTTCGGCGTCGATCTCGTCGCGTACAAGCGGCGAATCGGCCGGTACCTGTTGTGGCGCGCGGGGCCGGCGTCCCGCGCAGATGCCCGGTACATGGCCGTCGCCGCGGCGGACGGCACCGAGCAGTGGACCTTTCGGCTGTTCGCCGACGGCGAGGGCGAGGGTGAGGGACCCGACGGGCGTGTCCATACGCGGTTCCGCACCTGGAAGGAGGCATTGCGTGACTCCTGAGAATCCCTTCGCGGCGCCCGACGTCGGCACGCTGTACGCAAGGGGCCGTCCGTTCCATCACCCGCGTTCGCTCGCACGCATCCGCGCCATCGTGGGTGGTGGCCCGCCGACGCGGGCGCTCGATGTCGCGTGCGGCACCGGCATGTCGACGATCGCGCTGGCGGCGCATGCAGCTGTGGCGGTCGGTATCGACGTGTCGCCGGAGATGCTGCGTGCGGCTCGACCGGCGAACGGCGCGGCGTTCATGCTCGCGAGCGCCGAGCAGTTGCCGTTCGCCGCGCGCTCGCTCGACGCGGTCACCTGCTGCTCGGGTGTGCACTGGTTCGACCAGCAGCGATTCTTCTCCGAGCTCCGGCGTGTCCTCCGGCCCGACGGCTGGGTCGGCCTGTACGACCACTACTTCCTCGGCGAGATGGTCGACGTCCCCGCCTTCGCCGACTGGACGCGCGATGCGCTCGGGAGGTTCCCGCTGCCCGATCGCAATGCCATGGTCGGCGACCCGCGTGCCGCGACGCCCGACGGGTTCGAGAAGGTCGGCGAGGAGTTCTTCGGCGACGACATCGAGATGACGCACGCGGGCTTCGCCGACTATCAGCTCACGATCAGCAACTTCGTCGCGGCAGCGGAACGCGGGATGTCGCGCGAGGAGCTGCGCGGGTGGTTGCTCGAATCGACCGCGCCCCTGTTCGCGGGCGCATCCACACGCGTCTTGCGGTTCCTCGGTTCCATCACCTGCCTACGGCCCGCGTAGGAGCCGGCGCAAGGGCTTCCCGCTCGCCGTGCGCGGGATCATCTCCACGACACGAACGTCCCGCGGGAGCTTCGCCGCGCTGAGCTGGTCGCGCGCGTGAGCACGAAGATCGTCCAGCGTCGGTGATGCGCCGGCGGACGGCACCACGAAGGCGACGACACGTTCGCCCCATTCGTCGTCGGGGACGCCGACGACGCAGACGTCCTGGACTTCCGGATGCGTCATCAGCACGCCTTCGATCTCGGTCGGGCTGACGTTGACACCGCCGGTGATGACCAGGTCCTTCAGCCGCTCGGTCACGCGCAGACGCCCCTCGTCGAGCGTCCCGACGTCTCCGGTGTGCAGCCAGCCGTCGCGCGTGAGCACTTCGTTCGTCCGGGCCGGATCGAGCCGGTAGCCGCGCATCACCATCGCGCCGCGTACGAGGATCTCGCCGTGATCGGCGAGCCGGACGTCGGCGCCCGCGATCGGCAGGCCGTCGAGCGCGAAGCCTCCCCAGGTCTCGGAGAGCCCGTACGCGTCGACGACGTGTGCGCCGTGCGCTTCGGCTCGTGCGCGCAGCGACGCCGGGCACGGCGCACCGCCGACGATGACGCGGCGGAACTCGTGCAACGGCGCGCCGGCGTCGAGCATCCGCCGTAACGTCGTCGGCACGAGCGAAACGATCGAGGTGCCCTCGGTGCGCGGGGATGCGCCGACGCGCGCGATGTCGAAGGTGTCGTGCACGGTGCACGGCACGCGGGTGACGTACGAGCGCGCGACCACGGCGAGGCTCGCGACGTGATGCAACGGAAGGCAGGCGAGCCAGCGGTCGCCGGGCCCCGCGTCGAGACCGTCGGAGTAGCCGCGGCCCATCACCTCCATGCCCGCACGCGTCAGCTCCGCGCCCTTCGGTTCACCGGAGGTCCCGCTCGTGACGACGACGGCCGCGGTGTCCGCTGCGACCGGGACGCGTCCCGGCCGGAGCCGTTCGAGGAGCAGATCGAGCTCGCGGCGGGCGAGCTTCGGGTTGAGCGCGAGGATGGCCTTGCCGTCGTCCCACGCCCGTCGGGCGGCGTCGGCCAGCTCCCGGCCCGTGCCCGCGACCGCGACGAGCTCGGTTTCGTCCGGGGCAGGCATGCTCGCTACCCTAACCGTAGGAGTGATCGCTCCCAGAATGACTGCTCCCGTCATGACGGAGGATGCGCATGGAGACCGACCGGCAGATCAGGCCCGGCGCCGACTGGAAGCCGCAGACCCCCGACGGCTTCACCGACGTCGCGTACGACACTGCCGACGGCATCGCGAAGATCACGATCTGCCGGCCGGAGGTGCGGAACGCCTTCCGTCCCCGCACCCTGTTCGAGCTGCGGGACGCGTTCGAGATCGCTCGCGACGATCCCGAGATCGGCGTGATCATCCTCACCGGCGAGGGCACGGAGGCCTTCTGTTCGGGCGGCGACCAGCGCGTGCGTGGCGACGACGGCTACCGGGACGACAAGGGCATCGGTCGCCTGAACGTCCTCGACCTCCAGGTGCAGATCCGCCGGCTGCCGAAGCCGGTCGTCGCGATGGTCGCGGGCTACGCAATCGGCGGCGGACATGTGCTGCACGTCGTGTGCGACCTCACGATCGCTGCGGACAACGCGCGCTTCGGCCAGACGGGCCCGCGCGTCGGGAGCTTCGACGGGGGGTACGGCTCCGGCCTGCTCGCGCGCATCGTGGGTCAGAAGAAGGCCCGTGAGATCTGGTACCTCTGCGAGCAGTACGACGCACAGACCGCGGCCGACATGGGCCTGGTCAACAAGGTCGTGCCACTCGTCGACCTGGAAGTGGAGACCGTGGCGTGGGCGCGCCGCATGCTCCGGCATTCGCCGCTCGCCCTCCGGATGCTGAAGGCCTCGATGAACGCGGCGGACGACGGTCTCGCCGGCATCCAGCAGCTCGCCGGTGATGCGACCCTCCTCTACTACATGAGCGAGGAGGCGCAGGAGGGCAAGAACGCCTACCTCGAGAAGCGCAGGCCGGCGTTCGAGCAGTACCCGAAGCGCCCGTGACCGCTGCCCGGCTCTGGTACGAGGGCGCGCGGCCGAAGACGCTGGGCGCGGCCGTCTCGCCGGTGCTGGTCGGCACGGCTGCCGGGTCGCTCGACGGCCCGACGAACTGGCCCCGGGCGGCCGCCGCGCTCGTCGTCGCCGTGGCACTGCAAGTGGGTGTCAACTTCGCGAACGACTATTCCGACGGCGTGCGCGGCACCGACGCGAACCGCCGCGGGCCTGTGCGCCTCACCGCGACCGGGCTCGCGACGCCGAAGGCGGTGCGCGCCGCCGCGTTGTGCGCGTTCGCGGTTGCGGCGGTCGCGGGCGGCCTGCTCTCGCTGATCGTCAACCCGTGGTTGCTGCTGCTCGGTGTCGCGGCGATCGGTGCCGCCGTGACGTACACCGGCGGCCCGAAGCCGTACGGCTACATCGGTCTCGGCGAGGTGATGGTGCTCGTGTTCTTCGGCTTCGTCGCGACGGTGGGCAGCGCGTACGTGCAGCACGAGACCATCCCGGCCGTCACGTGGTTCGCGGCACTCGCTGTCGGGCTTCCCGCGTGCGGCGTCCTGCTCGCCAACAACATCCGGGACGCCGAGGGCGATCGTGTGGCCGGCAAGCGCACGATTGCAGTCCGCGTCGGTGCTGCGTCCGCGCGCAGGCTCTACGCGGGCTGCCTCGCCGGCGCCTTGGTCGCGGTCGCGATCGCCGCCGCCTTCGAGCCGTACGCGCTGCTCGCCCTCCTCGCCGTGCCGCTCGCCGTGCGTCCCGTCCGCAACGTGATGACGCGATCCGATCCGCCGGCGTTGGTCGCCGCGCTCGTCGGCACGGTCCGGTTCCAGCTCGCACTCGCGGTGCTGCTCGCGACGGCGTTCTGGATCAGCTAGCCGTGCTGCGACGCGAACCGCGCGATGAGCTCGCCGAGCGCGGCCGGCTGCTCGAGCGGGAGCGAGTGACCGCCCTCGAGGCGCATGTGCTCGACCGGGCCTCCGATGCGTTCGCGCATCTGCACCGC
>DASQHW010000407.1:0-5533 GCA_035631895.1 Acidimicrobiia bacterium
CGTCGACCGATCACTGCCGCGCTGCGGAGCACGAGCCGCGCATTCTCCGAAAGTGTGTCGACTCGCGCGAGCACGATGCCTCGCAGCGATGCGGGCAGTGCATCGCTCGGCTGAGTCCGCGTGGCGAGGAGCTCCTCGGCGAAGAACGCATTGCCGTCGGACCTTTCGAACGTGTGGTCGAGGAGCTCGACGGACGGGTCGTTGCCCAAGATGGCCGCGATCAGCTCGCGCATCTCGTCACGGTCGAAGCGCGTCAATTCGATCCGTTCGGCGACCCCGGCGCGACCGAGCTCCGCCAGCGCGACCCGCAGGGGGTGGCGGCGATTCAGATCGTCCGAGCGGTACGTGCCCAACACGACGACTCGCGCGTCGCGCAGGGTGCGCGCGAGGAAGACGAAGAGGTCGATCGTCGACCGGTCGGCCCAATGCAGGTCCTCGATGACGAACAAGGTCGGGACCCGGTCGCCAAGGCGTTCGAGCACGCCGAGGAGCTGTTCGAAGAGCGCGGTCGTCCCGACCGGCTCGGTCGACGCGCGTGCATGCAACTCGGGGAGGAGCGCAGCGAGCTCTTCCCCGGCCGGGCCGATGACTGCCTCGAGGGTCGCGTCATCGACGGACCGGTGGAGCGCACGCAACGCCTGCACGATCGGGCCGAACGGCAGCGCGCGGTCGACGAGCTCCATGCACTGTCCCGTGAGCACCAGCGCGGGATCGCCGACGCGGGTCCGCAACTCGGCGAGGAGGCGGGTCTTCCCGACGCCCGCCTCTCCCGAGACGAGCAGCACCGCGCCGGTTTCGTCGTTCACCGCCGCCTTCCAGACGCTCTCCAGCCGCGCGAGCTCGGCGCGCCGGCCGACGAACCGCGAGCTCGAAACCCGAGAAGGCACGGATTCCAGTTTGCTGCACCGGCCGCTCGGCCGGTCGCCGATATCGGCGCCGATCACGACTGCAGCTGGCAGGTGCGCAGCAGGAATGCCCACAGGCCGCGCCGCCGTGTGGCACGCCGGCGGCCGGTCGCACGGCCGATCCTGCGGGCGTCGGCATCCCGGCGCAGGCCGTCGACCCGGTCGTTGGCGATCTGTCGGAAACTCTCGGTCTCGTACATGGCGCCCCTCCTGACCTGGACCGTCAAGCTCAGGATCGGGCTAAGGCCCCACCCCCCGCATCAGGTGGACGCCTTATTTCCCGCCGCTCCCCGCGGCGTCAAGGCCGCCGTTCACCGGGCGAGCGAGACCTCCACCTCGATCTCGACCGCGCCGCCTCTCGGCAGTGCGGCCACACCGATCGCGCTGCGGCTGTGCCGTCCTGCCGGACCGAAGACCTCGAACAACGCGCGGCTCGCGCCGTCGACCACCGCCGGCTGTTCGGCGAAGCCGGGCGACGAAGCCACGAAGCCCAGCACCGTGAGCACACGTGCGACACGATCCAGGGACCCGAGCTCCGCCCGGAGCACGGACAGTGCGTTCAGCGCACACCAACGGGCAGCTTCGGCACCCTGCGCGACCGTGAGATCGGCACCCAACACGCCGGGGTGCACCAGCGCTCCGTCGCGATCGCGCGGCAGCTGGCCCGACGTGCGTGCCCTTCCGGCGTGCACGACCACGGCGTCGAGTGGATCGTGCGGCGGAAACGGACCGGGCAACACGATGCCGAGCTCCGAAAGCCGTGCGTCGACATCGGTCACAGCCACTCCTGCAGGAACTTGGGCACGAGCTCGCCGTGCCATTGATGGTCGCCCTCGAACACGTCGTGCACGAGCGCGCCGTCGCTCGCGCCGAGCTGCGCATAGACGGGCTCGAGCGAGGACACCGTCGCGCGGGCAGACGCGACCGGGAATATGAGATCCGCCGTTCCCGACTCGACCAGCATTGGACGCGGTGCGACGAGCGCCGCGACATCCAGATGCTCGAGCAGGCCCAGTTGACCCGGCATCACCTGCGAGCCGCACATGTTCCAGGGGATCGTGTGCGCGGCGCGCCACGACGAGAGATAGCCGGACACCACCGCGGCGCGCACTCGGTCGTCGAGTGCCGCGAGGAACAACGCGCAGGTCGCGCCGAAGGAAAGGCCTGCAACTGCGATCCGGGTTCCGTCGACGAGAGGATGCGCGCTCAACACGTCGAGCGCGCGCTGCATGTCCCAGAGGTTTCGCTCGAGGGGCACGACGCCCGCCATGGTGGCGCAGACGAGGTCCCAGTCGCAGTGGTACTTGTCGGGCGGCATCCAGTCCGCGCGTTCGCCGAAGCCCCGGAGATCGGGAGCCAGCACGACGTACCCGAGCATCGCGAGCTGGTGTGCGTAATCGTCTCCGGGCTCCCCGGCCTCGATCCCGCACACGCGCGACTTCCCGGGACCGTGGCCGTGGATGGCGAGCACGGCCGGCCCGGGCGCCGCATCGCGTCGAGCGTGCGGCGTCAGCAGGAAGGCCGGCACCGACATCGTCGCCTCGGTGTCGAAGATGATGCGCTCACGCCGGTACGGCCCGCAGTCGACCGATTCGGTCGTCTCGAGCTCGAGCGGCACCGCCTCCGGGCGCCTCCCGAGGAGCACTTCGAGCTGCAGGCGCGTCCGCGCGCGCCATCCCTCCACCTCCGGCGGCGGTGGAGGCGCGGCAACCGAGTCCAGGTGGAGACGCCAGTACGCCCAGTTCGAGAAGTTGCGCTCGCGCGTCACCGCCCGAGCGCCCAGCTCAGTCCACCGGCGAGGTGGCGGAGAAAGTCGGGTGATTCCCACGCGGCGGGAAAGTGACCGAGGCTGGTCGAGAACACGCGGCCGCGCTCTTCCGCGAAGCACCACGCGAGCGGGTAGCCGAACGATGGTGGGCGGGCGCCGGGCGCGGTGAGGTCCAGGTCGCCGTCTCGCACCCGCAACAACACGCGAGCATCGGCACGCAGGTCGCGGAACTGATACACCTCGTCGTGCCACCTCCATGCGTCACCGAGGTGCGCGCACGCGGGATGCGAGGCGTCACAGACCTCGGCGACGAACGACTGCGTCCACGGGTGACCATCGAATCGCGCGCCGACGAGGCGGCCGTAGTCATCCCACGAGTAGCACGAATCCGTCGCGGAGTGGATGGAGCAGATCGCGAGCCGCCCTGCACGGGTCTGCGCGACGATCGCGTCACGCTGTGCATCACTCCATGGCGTCTCACCAATGGTGAACAGGGCGAGGGCGCTGGCAGCGAGGATCGCGTCCGCCGGGAGCTCGCGTACATCGTCGATGCGCTGCGCGCGGAGCCCATGCATCTCGGCGATCTCGGCGACGCCGGATGCCGCCTGATCGAGCACCCCGTGGACCCCCGCCGGGCCGTCGCGATACGGCGCGACCTGCGTGACGAACAAGAGTCCTTCGGCCATGCGCGGCACGGTAGTCGCCGCTATCGTCCGCGCGCATGCGCATCGGATTCATCGGCCTCGGCGCGATGGGCTTGCCCATGGCGCGTCACTTGGTCGCAGCGGGTCACGACGTCACGGTCGCGTCGCGCAGCCGTCCGCCGATCGATGCGGCGGTCGCAGCAGGTGCAAGCGAAGGTGACGGGCCGGCCGATGTCGTGAGCGCGAGCGAGGTGACGATCCTGTGCCTGCCGGACTCCCCCGATGTCGTGCAAGTGCTCGACGCCGCGTTCGATGCGCTCGGGCCGGGCAGGATCGTCGTCGACACGTCCACGATCGATCCCTCCGTGGAGCGTGCGCAGCACGAGCGCGTCACCGCAACCGGCGCCGGATACCTCGACGCACCGTTGTCGGGTGGGAGCACCGGCGCCGAGCGCGGCACGCTGACGTTGATGGTCGGCGGCGACGCGCACGTGCTCGACACCGCCCGGCCCGCGCTCGATCCCTTTGCCGGTCGTATCGTCCACGCCGGCGGCCCGGGCGTCGGTCAGGTCGTCAAGCTCTGCAACCAGTTGGTGTATGCGTCGCAGATGCTCGCGGTCTCCGAGGCGGCAACACTCGCCGTGAAGGAAGGCGTCGATCTGCAGATCCTCTACGAGGTCTTGACGCATGCGACCGGCGACTGCACCGCTGTCCGCACGCGCATCCCGTTCGAGGGAGCGCGCCCGGACACGCCCGCGTCGAACGGGTGGCGTCCCGGGTTCATGACCGCATTGATGGCGAAGGACGTGGCGCTGGTACTCCAGGAGGCCGCGCGCGCCGGCGTGCAGACGCGCAGCGCCGAGGTCGTGCGACCGGTGCTGGAGGCTGCGATCGACGCCGGGTTCGGCCGCGAGGACTTCTCGGCCATCGGCAAGATCGTCCGCAAGCGCGCAGGGCTTTCGTAACTCCCTGCCCGCGACGAGAATCGTCGCATGCTTTGTGCCTTCTCGATCACACCGCTCGGTATCGGAGACTCGGTGGGCGGCGTCGTCGCCGACGCGGTTCGGATCGTTCGTGACAGCGGATTGCCGAACGAGACGAATGCGATGTTCACCAACGTCGAGGGTGAATGGGACGAGGTCATGGCCGTGCTCAAACGCTGTGTCGACGCGGTCGCGGCGGAAGCACCACGCGTGAGCGTCGTGGTCAAGATCGATCATCGCCCCGGAGCCGAGGACATGCTCCACGCGAAGGTCACGTCGATCGAGCGTCAAATGCACTGAACCGGGCACGAGCAAGCTGGTGCACATTGCCAATTGCGTGCCGGCACCGGGCCACCGCACGAGCTACTCGTTTTGCACTATATAGGCGTAACATCCCTTGACAGGGCATTTCGCAAGCCCGACAATTGGGGCAGAACCACAGACGGGGTGGTTCGAATGCCGGCGCTTCGCGCGCCCACCACGAAGGAAGTCACGGATGACGCCTGAATCGCCTGAGTCCGCCGCCAGCGACGCCGCGGAGAAGAAGAACACCGTGAGGCGACACCGGCGCCTTCGCCGTGGTGCGCGCACGCAGACCCGTGTCGCCCCCGACGAGCTGGAGACGCCGGCCGAAGCATCGGAGAACGGCAACAAGTATGTGCGGCTCACCGACGACTCGGTCACGAATCGTCCGTTGACGGCGATCGAGGCGGCGGAGCAAGAGGTCGCGCGGAGCAAGGAGCTGCTGCTCCACGCCCTCCGCTCGAGCCAGAGCGCGGCGGCGACCGCTGCGCAGGTACGCGAGGAAGCGGCCGCGGCCGCCGCGGAGGTACAGCGGATCAAAGCCGAGGAAGACGCGCTTTGCGAGCGCCTGCACAGTGAGAGCGTCGCAGCGACGGAGGCAGCCCGCGCTCGACGCGAAGCCGAAGTCGCGGCGGCCGAGCAACGAGTCGTCGAATTCGAGCGCGCGGAAGCCGAGCGCAAGGAGGCGCGCACCCGTCGCTACCAGACGGAGGTGCAGGCAGCCGGGGAGTCGCGTGCGGAGAAGGAGAACGACGCACGGGCTCGGGCCGAAGCGGCGCGTGCAGCGGCCGAACGGGCCATCGCCGCCGCGAAGGCGGCTGAAGAGCGCCTCGTCGACGTCATGGCAGAAGCAGAGATCGGCGAAATGGAAGCCGTGACGGCGGCCGAGGAGCGGGCCCGAGCCGAAGTGGAGGCCGCGAAGCGGCGACG
>DASQHW010000408.1:0-2403 GCA_035631895.1 Acidimicrobiia bacterium
CGCCGGCATCAGGATCACCGAACCGCTCGACGCGATGGCGAACCACTTCCCGCAACCGCACGAGCAGCTCATCGGGCTCATGCACCTGCTCGAGAACCACTACCGCGACATGTGCGACATCGAGTTCACGATCGAGCAGGGCCGCCTGTTCATGCTCCAGACGCGCGTCGGCAAGCGCACGGCTGCCGCGGCGCTGCGGATGGCGGTCGAGATGGAGCAGGAGGGGCTCATCGACAAGCGGGAAGCGGTGCTCCGTGTGCAGCCGGCGCAGCTCGATCAGCTGCTGCACCCCCAATTCGACCCGAAGGCGTCCTACTCGGTGCTCGCCAAGGGCCTGAACGCGTCTCCCGGCGCGGCGGTCGGCAAGGTGTACTTCACCGCCGACGAAGCCGAGGCCCGGCGGGAAGCGGGGGAGCGCGTCATCCTCGTGCGGCCCGAGACATCGCCCGACGACCTGCACGGAATGATCGCGGCCGAGGGCATCCTCACGTCCCGCGGTGGGTTGGTGTCGCACGCAGCCGTCGTCGCACGCGGCATGGGCAAGCCCGCGATCTGCGGTGCGGAAGCAGTGAAGATCGACCTCGGCGCGCGACGGTTCGCGGTCGACGGCACGACGGTGCGCGAGGGCGACGTGATCTCCATCTCGGGCACGACCGGCGAGATCGTCGTGGGAGAGGTCGCGGTCGTGACGCCCGAGCCAACGGGTCACTTCGGCACCATCCTCGGTTGGGCCGACGAGCTGCGCAGGTTGAAGGTACGGACGAATGCCGACCTTCCCGAGGACGCGCGAAAGGCACGGGAGTTCGGCGCGGAGGGCATCGGCCTCTGCCGTACCGAGCACATGTTCCTCGGCGATCGGCTGCCGATCGTGCAGCGCATGATCCTCGCCGACAACGAGGCAGACGAAGCGTCGTCGCTCGAGGAGCTGCGCGCACAGCAGGAGATCGACTTCGAGGGCATCCTCGAAGCCATGGACGGGCTGCCGGTCACGGTGCGGCTGCTCGACCCGCCCTTGCACGAGTTCCTTCCCGATCACGAGGAGCTGATCGTCAAGGAGGCGACGGGCGAGGCGACAGAAGCCGACCTGAAATTGCTGCGCGCATCGGAATACTGGCGCGAGTCGAACCCCATGCTGGGCACCCGCGGTTGTCGCCTCGGGATCATCAAGCCCGGCCTTTACCGCATGCAAGTGCGCGCGCTGATGCAGGCTGCGGTGACCCGCAAGCGCGCGGGCGGCGACCCGATCATCGAGATCATGATCCCGTTGATCGTGAGCGAGCCCGAGCTCAGGCTCATCGAGCAGTGGACGCGCGACGAAGCCGATGCGGTGGTGCGCGCGGCGGGCGTCGACGTCGAGTACCTCGTCGGGACGATGATCGAGACGCCGCGTGCAGCGCTCGTCGCCGACGCCATCGCGAACGTCGCCGAGTTCTTCTCGTTCGGCACCAACGACCTGACCCAGATGACGTTCGGGTTCTCTCGCGACGACATCGAAGGCCGGTTCATGAGCGAGTACCTCGAGCAGAAGCTGCTTCCCGCGAATCCCTTCGAGACGCTCGACGTCGAGGGCGTGGGCCAGCTCGTGCGCATGGGGTGCGAGCGTGGCCGCGCGACGCGTGCCGATCTGAAGCTGGGCATCTGCGGCGAGCACGGTGGTGATCCCGCATCGGTCCACTTCTGCCACGAGGTCGGCCTGGACTACGTCTCGTGCTCGCCGTACCGAGTGCCGATCGCGCGGTTGGCGGCGGCACACGCTGCGCTCGGCACCGGCGGCCCCGGCGCGTCGGCCTGACCCGACCCGCGGGACCCGGTCACCGCGTGAATGTCCCACCCGGTCGTTACGCTGGCGGCATGCACGTCGAGACGGCGGGAGACCAGCTCGCGGTTCGCGAAGCCCACGAGGGGCGCCACTACGTCGGCCGACGCGTGCGCCGGCGCGAGGAGCGCGAGTCCGAGCTGAATGCGGTGCTCGCGCCGGGTGCGACGCGCCCGATCGGTGCCGGCACGCGTGCGCGCGAGGAAGAGCCCGACCCGTTCCGCGTGTGCTTCGAGCGCGATCTCGATCGGGTGAAGCACTCACGGCCCTGGCGCCGGCTCGCCGGCAAATGCCAAGTGTTCGTCGCTCCCGAGGACGATCATCTCCGCACGCGTCTCACGCACGCCGTCGAGGTCGCGCAGATCGCCACCGGAATCGCACGGGCCGCCGACCTGTGCGTCCCGCTCACCGAGGCGATCGCCCTGGCACACGACTGCGGGCACGGTCCCGGCGGTCACCCGAGCGAGGAGGCGTTCTCGCCGTACGTCCCCGGCGGATACGACCACGCCGTGTACGGCGCCGACGTGACGCTCGCCCCCCTCAACCTCTGCGCGGAGACGCTCGACGGTGTGCGCAACCATTCCTGG
>DASQHW010000409.1:0-2981 GCA_035631895.1 Acidimicrobiia bacterium
GCGGCAGCAGCAACAAGTCCTCGGCGGCCAATCCGCCGACGACCACCGCGGCCCCCGGAGCGACGGCATACGGGGGGACGACGACCACCAGCGGGACCGGGTCCGGATCGCCGAGCGGGGCGGCGACGGTCACGCTCGCGATGAACCCGAAGATCGGAAAGAACATCCTCGTCGACGCGAAGGGCATGACCCTGTACACGTTCGACGCCGACACGACGCCCGGCAAGAGCGTCTGCAACGCGGGCTGCGACACGAAGTGGCCGGCGCTGACAGTCATGGGCACGCCGAGCTACGGCGACAAGCTCGACGCATCGATGTTCTCGACCTTCAAGCGCGACGACGGCTCGACACAGCTCGCGGTGAACGGGCACCCGCTGTATCACTTCGCGAACGACGCGAAGGCCGGCGACACGAAGGGCAACGGCATCGGGAACGTCTGGTACGTCGTCGGCGCCGATGGCAAGAAGATCGACAACAGCTAGACGGGCGGCAATGCCTCGACGCCGGCAACGGCGCTCGCCGCTCAACCGACCCAACCCCGGGGTAGTGAGCGCCGCGCCGGCGTCGACCTCCGCAATGCGTGTGTGCAGATGAGCCGTGTGGAGATGAGCTACGTGTCGTGGGGCCGCGATCGCTCAGACGACACTGTCGCCTGCCTCGACACGCGGTCGCAGCAACTCGGCGAGCCGGGCGCGGTGGATCGACGCGTCGCCGAACGCAAGCTGGTCGAGCTGGGCCCGCTTCATGAAGAAGTGCAGGTCGTGCTCCCAGGTGAAGCCGACGCCGCCGTGCACCTGTAGCGCCGATGCCATGACCCGTTTCGACGCGTCGCTGCACCACACCTTGGCGGTCGACGCCGCGACGGAGGCGTCCGGGTCGTTCGCGCCGATGCACCACGCGGCCCAGTACACCGTGGAGCGCATGCCCTCCACGTCGACCAGCATGTCGGCGCAGCGGTGCTTGACCGCCTGGAACGACCCGATCGGCCGCCCGAACTGCACCCGGTCTTTTGCGTACTCCACTGCCATGTCGAGCGCACGCGCCGCGCCGCCGAGCAAGTCCGCGGCCGCGAAGGTCGCGCCCCGGTCGATGAGCCGCTCCCGGTCGGAGGCATCGCCGATCTTGCGCGCCTGGCCGCGGTCGAACGGCAGCCAACCGAGCTCCCGCGTGAGATCCATCGCCGGTTCGCGAGGTGGCCGGTCGCGCACGTCCATCGCGTAAACGCCGTCTGCCGCACACACGACGCCGAGGTCGGCCGACGGCGCGTACGGCACAGGCGCCGCCGCGTCCCAGGCGACGCACGCAATGGCATCCCCGCCCAGCAAGCGCTCGACGAGTCCCTCCTCGGCAGCGCCGCCGAGTGCATCCAGCGCGAGGATCGTCGAGACGAACGGCGCCGGTGCCGCGTGCCGGCCCAGCTCCTCGCTCAGCACTGCCACCTCGACCGCGCCCAGGCCCACTCCCCCGCGTTCCTCGGGCACCTCGATGCCGAGCCAGCCCTGCTCGACCATTGCCCGCCACAACGCGGCATCGAACGGAGCGCCGCTCGTCGTGTGTGCGCGCACCCGCTCCGGCGAGGCAAGGCCGTCGAGCAGCTCCCGCGCGCCGTCCCGGAGCGCGACCTGGTCGTCCGAGAGTTCAAAGTCCATGGCGCCCGATCATGTCACCGCCTTCACGCGCGGTGCATAACGCCGATTGGAGAGTCGGTAGATTCGAGGTCGTCACCCTCGAGCCGAGGAGCGCTCATGGCCGAACCTCCCGCCAAGCTGATCTGGGACGGCAAGGAGATCGAGCTGCCCGTCGTCCGGGGCACCGAGAACGAGTGCGCGATCGACATCTCGAAGCTGCGCGCACAGACCGGGCTCATCACGCTCGACTACGGCTTCATGAACACCGGAGCCACCGAGTCCGCGATCGGGTACGTGGACGGTGAGGCCGGGATCCTGCGCTATCGCGGCTACGACATCGAATCGCTCGCCGAGCTCGAGCACCCCTCGTTCCTCGAGACCGCCTGGCTGTTGATCTACGGCGACCTGCCGACTGCGGCCGAACGTGACGACTTCAGCCGGCAGATCCGCCAGCACACCCTCGTGCACGAGGACGTGAAGCGCTTCTACGACGGGTTCCCGAAGGACGCGCACCCGATGGCGACGCTGGCCTCGGTGGTGAACGCGCTCGCGACCTTCTACCAGTCGAGCGAGGACCCGCACGATCCCGAGCACGTGCAGCTGTCGATCATCCGGCTCCTCGCGAAGCTGCCGACGATCGCCGCGTACTCCTACAAGAAGTCGATCGGCCAACCGTTCCTGTATCCCGACAACTCACTCGACCTGATCGAGAATTTCCTGCGGATGATGTTCGCGTTGCCGACGGAGCCGTACGAGGTCTCGCCGACCATCGTCCACGCGCTCAAGCAGCTGCTGATCCTCCACGCCGAGCACGAGCAGAATTGTTCGACGTCCACGGTGCGGCTGGTCGGCTCTTCGGACGCGAACATCTACGCGTCGATCGCGGCGGGCATCGACGCGCTGTGGGGGCCGTTGCACGGCGGCGCCAACCAGGCGGCGATCGAGATGCTCCAGGAGATCCGCGACAGTGGCGGGAGCGTGCAGCAGGCGGTCGCGCGCGCGAAGGACCCGAATGACGAGTTCCGGCTCTCGGGCTTCGGGCACCGGGTGTACAAGAACTACGACCCGCGGGCGCGCATCTTGAAGACCACCGCCGAGCGCGTGCTGAAGGAGCTCGGATCCCGAGACCAGCTCTACGACATCGCGCTGGAGCTCGAAGAGGTCGCGCTCACCGACGAGTACTTCATCGAGCGGAAGCTCTATCCGAACGTCGACTTCTATTCGGGCCTCATCTACCGGGCGATGGGCTTTCCCATCAACATGTTCCCCGTCCTGTTCGCGATCGGCCGGCTGCCCGGCTGGATCGCGCACTGGAAGGAAGGCCACGAGAACCCGAAGACGAAGATCGGGCGC
>DASQHW010000410.1:0-3118 GCA_035631895.1 Acidimicrobiia bacterium
CCGACACCGGGCGACTCGGCTTCGTGTGCGAGTCGCGCGTAGGTCTCGAACCGCACGCGGGCCTGCGGCACCTGCATCTGCTTCCCGACGGTCGCGGTGCAGCCGGTCTCCGCGATCACCAGCGGGAGCAGGTCGCCCATGCGCTCCTTCATCACATCGGCAGTGCGTTGCAGCAGCTCGGCGCGGCGGTGCGGTGACGTCTGCGACCATGCCGGGAACGCGTCCTGGGCGGCCCGCGCCGCGTCGTGTGCCTGTGCGACCGACGCCTCGGGAGCGATCCCGACAACGTCCTCCGTCGCCGGATTGACCACGTCGTAGCCGGCGTCGGTGTCGACCCACTCCCCGCCGATCAGGACCTGGGGGTTCGCCATGCGCGGAGTGTAACGCGTTCTATTTTCGTGCCGGTAGCCTCGGCCGATGCTCGGTCGCATCGGGTTGTGGACCGCGTACCTCGACCAGCTCCCGTGGTCGCAAGGGCGCGACGTCGTACAAGAGGTCGAGTCACTCGGATACGGCGCGTTGTGGTTCCCCGAAGCGGTCGGCCGTGATGGGCTCGTCGCGTCGACACTGGCCTTGAGCGCCTCGGAGCGTCTGGTCGCGGCGACCGGCATCGCGTCGATCTACGGGCGAGATGCGCTGACCATGAACTGCGCATGGCGGACGATCAGCGAGGCATATCCCGACCGCTTCATCCTCGGGTTGGGTGTCAGCCACGGACCGATGGTCGAAGGTCTGCGCGGGGCCACGTATGGGCCGCCGCTCACTGCGATGAGGCATTACCTCGATCAGATGGACAGCGCGCCGTACTTCGGTGTCCAACCACTGCAACCCCGGCGTGTGCTCGCCGCGCTCGGGCCGCGCATGCTCGCGCTCGCTGCCGAACGAGCGGACGGTGCGCATCCCTACAACGTGACACCCGAGCACACGCAGATGGCACGGGAAGTGCTGGGTGCGGGCAAGCTGCTGGCGGTCGAGCAGAAGGCCGTCTTGACCACCGACGCGACGAAGGCGCGCGAGATCGCGCGGAAGGCCCTCGCGATCTACATGACCTTGCCGAACTACGTGAACAACTGGAAGCGCCTCGGCTTCACCGAGCTCTCGAGCGACGCCTTCCTCGACGCGATCGTGGTCTGGGGCGACGAGGCGACGATCAAGCGCCGCGTCGACGCGCATCTCGACGCCGGCGCCGACCACGTCTGCGTGCAGGTGCTCGGCGACGTCCTCCCGGCGTGGCGGCGGCTCGCCCCGGCGCTGCTCTGAGAAAAGAATTCCCGCCATACCCGTCGGAGCACCGCACTCCCGAACGATGATCGGGTCGTGAGCAGCGCGGAACTTGCCGACCCCGGCGCCCGGCTGCTCGGGATGTACGACCGGGCGCTCCCCCAGGTCTACGGCTATCTGCGCGCCCGCGTGCCGGGAGATGCCCTGGCCGAGGACCTCACCGCCGAGACGTTCCTTGCCGCCGTACAAGCCGTACAAGCCGTACGGGGCGAGCCGGCGCCCGACCTCACGATCGGATGGCTCGTCACGGTGGCGCGCAACAAGCTGGTCGACCACTGGCGACGCAGCGAACGCGAAGAGCGCGGTTTGCGCCTGGCGGCCGGCGCCCATGACGACACCGATGCGGACGACGCCGGTGAGGACGAACGCTTCGAGCGCATGCGCGCCCGAGCGGTGCTCGCCGAACTGGGCGCGCACCACCGCGCGGCGTTGACGCTGCGGTACCTCGACGGCCTGCCGGTCGCCGAGGTTGCCGAACATCTCGGTCGCACGCTGCACGCGACGGAAGCCTTGTTGGTGCGGGCACGGCGGGCGTTCCGCGCGCGCTACGTCGAAGGGAGCTGCGATGACTGATCCCTTCGAGACGCTGCGGGAGCCGCTTGTGCCGCTCGCGCCCCGGCCGGAATTCGCACGAGAGCTGCGCCGGCAGATCGCCGCGGAGCTTGCCCTTGCGCACGACGAACAGGAGCAATCCATGCCGACACTCGAGATCCGTGAGTACACACCCGCCCGCCTGCACTCGCTGACGCCCTATCTCGCGATCGCCGATCCGGCCCGCGCGATCGAGTGGTACGCCGAAGCATTCGACGCGAAGCTGCTCGGGGAGCCGATCATCATGCCCGATGGCCGAATCGGGCACGCGGAGATGCGCGTCGGCGACACCGTGTTCATGCTTGCCGGCGAGTTTCCCGCCGAACGCCATCTCAGCCCGACGACGCTCGGCGGGAGCAGCGTGGGACTCATGCTGCACGTGCCTGATGCGGACGCGACGTACGCGAAGGCCGTCGACCTCGGTGCGACGGCGCTCCGGCCGATCAGCGTGCGGTACGGCGCGCGCGCGGGCACGATCCACGACCCCTTCGGCCACCGGTGGTTCATCCAGACGAACCTCGAAGCCGACGATGTCCCGGTCGAGGACGTGTCCGGCCGCCGCTTCGGCGACGTCGGGTATCTGACGCTCGAGGTCGCCGACGGCGAGCGTGCCGCGCGCTTCTTCGGGGCGCTGTTCGGTTGGCAGCTCGATGCCGGCTACCGACCGGGCTCGTTCCACATCTCGTCGATCACACCGCCGTCCGGCATCCACGGCCGTCCGGGTGATCCCGAGGTGAAGGTGTACTTCCGCGTCGACGACATCGAGGCGGCGGCGGCACGCGTGCGCGAGCTCGGCGGTCAGGTGCTCTCGATCGACACGCACGAGTCGGGCGGGAACGCCGAATGCGTCGACGACCAGGGCCTGCGCTTCGATCTCTTCCGGCCGAGACCGGGATACTGATCGAGCGGGCACGCACGGGATGATCAGCGTCAGCTCACGTACGGCCGCGCCTGGTCACGTGACCACGGAGCTCAGTATGAGAGGGAGCAGTAGCCGCCGCTCGCGTTCACCCAGTTTCGTTGGATCAGGAAGTCGAGGCCCCCGAGCGACATGTTGGCTTTGGAGCCGTTCGCAGCGCTGTAGGTGCTGCCGAAGGTCCATGCGCACTTGTCGGCGTTCTCGTAACCGCGGCGGTCGTACCACGCGTTGAGGTCGGGATCGCTCGTCGCTTCGCGCGTTTCGTGGATGATGAAGTGATCGGCGTTCTGCGTGTCGCTGAAGCCCGAGGTCTGGCAGCCGCCGCAG
>DASQHW010000411.1:0-4421 GCA_035631895.1 Acidimicrobiia bacterium
AGTCGGGCTTCGTGATGCCGGCCGCCGCGCTCCTGTTCATGAGCCGATTCCTGCTGATCGTCGTCGTGGCCATCTTCGCGGGCGATGCGGTCGCGGGAGAAGCCACATGGGGCAACCTTCGCTACACGCTGGTACGCCCGGTCGGCCGGGCGCGGCTCCTCGCCGCGAAGCTGGCCATGGCGCTGGTGTTCGTCGTGATTGCGACGCTTCTGGTCGTCTTCACGGGGTTGATCGCCGGCGGTCTCGCGTTCGGTTGGCACCGCATCGACGTCAACTTCGCGGGGTTCTTCTCGCTCCACAAGTCGTCGGCGCAGCTGCTCGCCGACCTCGGCATCGCGAGCGCGTACGTGGCCTGGAACATGACCACGATCGTTGCGATGGCGCTGATGGTCTCGACGATGACCGACTCCTCGAACGGCGCAATCGGCGCGGGGATCGGCCTGTTCATGACGTCGGAGATCCTCGACGCCATCCCGCAGCTGGGCTCTCTCCGGAACGGGTTTCCGACGCACTACCTCGACGACTGGCGCGGGCTGATCGTGCGCCAGGACTCCGCGAGCGGCCTGCTGCACGGTGTGCTCGTACAGCTTCCGTATCTGGCACTCCTCCTCGCGATCGCGTTCTGGTGGTTCCGGCGCAAGGACGTGCTCTCGTGAATCGTCTCATGAAAGAAGCCGCCGGGCACATGGCCTCGGCGGCTTCGGATCGTCGTCAGACGAGTCAGATCGGGCGAACGTTCTGCGCCTCCTCGCCTTTCCGACCCTGCCCGATCTCGAACTCGACGGCCTGACCCTCCTCGAGGGAGCGGTAGCCGTCCATCTGGATCTGGGAGTGGTGAACGAACACGTCCTTGGCGCCTTCACGTGAGATGAAGCCGTAGCCCTTCTCGGCGTTGAAGAATTTCACTGTTCCTGTTGCCAACTCACTATCTCTCTCTTGCCGCAGGTACGCCGTTCGCGCACCCTTTCGCCACCAGGGTAGGCCATCATCGGCAGGGCGCGCGACGTCTGCGGCGACGGCGGTGGCTGCGGACCTCAGGAGGGCGTTGACGGTCCGGCGGGGACCGCTGTGCAACGGTGGCGATCGATCGCGTACGCCTCGAAGCCGTCGCCTGCGGCGAGCAGATGGATCCGGACGCGGTCACCGGGTTCCGCGGCAAGACGCGCGATCGTCTCACGTTCGTTCGTGTGACGCGACGCGTCGTAGCTTTCGAAGTGCAGGATCTGATCGACATGACGATCGCAGAGGAGCTTCTCGTACTCGGGCACGTCACGGAAGTTCCGGATTGCCATCGTCTCGGGGAACATCTCCGAATCGAGACGGCCGCCCGCCCGCACGACGTGGTACAAGCCGAGCTTGCCGTCGCTGCCGCGCAGCACCCGGTACGTCGCTCCTCGCACGAACGAGGGTGAGCGCAGGTAGGCGTCGAGGCTCGCCGTGTCGACGCCGTCCCAAGCCAGCACCCGCCACTGTGCCCAGACGTTGAGTGGGAAGGACAGACCGATGAGGAGGGCCAGTGGCACGGCAAGAGCCATCGGTGCGAGCCAGGTCCACGCGAGCCGCCGCAGCAGCACGTAGAAGAGCGGGAGCACCGCGATGAAGACGCGCGGCCCGAGCGTCGCGAGGAAGTTCACGACCTGCGTGCTCGGTCGCGAATCCGAGGCGCTCGGCGAGATGAACACGATCGCGAATGCCGGGAGCGCGATCACGCATGCGACGACGTAACAGGTGATCGCCGCGCGCCGGTCGCGTGTGAACGGGAGGTAGAGCAACAGGACGACGAGCGCGAGCGGCGCCACGATGTACGGATGTGTCGCGCATCCCGTGCCGAGGAGAAGCGCGGCCCAGCCGCGCGAGCCGCGCCGCCAGGCCGCGATGCCGAACAGCATCAGCATCGAACCCCATGCGAACGACTGCTGCCCGAACAGCAGCGCTTCGACGATTGCGGGGTTCGCGAGCACGGCCGCCGCCCACCAGCCGCGTCGCAACTCCGGGAACGCGACGAACGTGGCGACAATGCAGCCGACCGTGCCCAGGACCGTGGAGAGTGTGCCCCCCCAGTCACCGAAGAGTGGCCAGGTGAGCGCCGCCGCCGTCCAGTTGACGAACCCGTAGGGATAGGCGTACGCCCTGCCGGGGCGGAGCTGCGCGAAGCGCCACGGCAGGTGACCGTGGTGCCAGAGGTCGTCGGCGATGTGCCACACGTGCACGTGATTGTTGACGCTGTCGGACGACAGGACGATCGCGTGCCGGAGGAAGAACGCGAGCAAGACGGCCCACCCCAGTACCAGCAGGGTCAGCGCGGCGCGCCCACCGAGAAGACGGTCCGTACGGCGTGACGTTTCCGACTCGGCCAAACCCGGACGCGGACGTTCGCGGTCGTTCAGGAGGCTTGCTTGGTGCACGGCTGGTACGCGTCGCCGCCCACGAGCTCGTCGAGCCGCACCGGCCGCAGGTGTCGCGCCGCCAGACCGGCGAGGATCTTCGGGAGCGCCTTGACGACCACCGAGCGATCGACCCACGGCTTGCCGTCGAGGCCGTCGTGCAGGTCGATGATCGATCCGCCTTGCACTCGCTCGAGGACCTTTGCGGCGACGACGTCGGGGTCAGTCGTCGTCCAGTCGCCGACCGAGACGTCCCACAGCGCGATGTGCATGTGGTGCTGGTGCACGACGCGCGCCATCATCGGCGTCTTCTGGCCGTGCGGCGGCCGGAACCAGACCGGGCACGTGCCGACGTTGCGGGCGAACGCGTCTTGCGTGCGCGAGAGCTCGGGGTACGAAGGATCGAGCCACCGCCAGCCGTCGTGGTGGTAGGAGTGATTGCCCACGAGATGGCCATGGGCGTACAAGGCACGCACGATCTGCGGCTCGGCGTCCATCGCCTTGCCCACGACGAAGAACGTGCCCTTCACGCCGGCGTCGTCGAGGATCTTCATGATCTGCGGCGTGGCGGTGACGTTCGGGCCGTCGTCGAACGTGATCGCGACCGTGCCCGAGTCTCGCGGCCCGTGGGTCACACCCCCGCCGAACCACGTCGCGCCGACGGTGCTCGCGCCGAAGTATCCGGCGAGCCCCGACGTCGTGAGCACCAGCGTGCTCCCGACCGCGATCGTGCGCACCCGATGCGCGCTCGGCATGGGGAAGCGGCCCAGGCGCGCGGCGAGGGCGGCGACCGCCACGCCGACCACAGCGAGGCCGAGCAGGGTCCCTCGCGTGCCGTCGATGCGAACGACGACGAACGCCAATAGTGCAGCGGCCAGAACCAGAGGACGGGGCCGGCGTACCGGCGGAGCAGCAAGTGATGCGCCGACGCCGAACACGGCCGCGAGGACGATCGCGCTCCCCATGTCCGGTCGCTGCGGCACGAGCCACGCAGCGACGAGCGCGAGCAACGCGCCCAGCAGGGCGAGCGAAGGCCGCGGGACGTACCTCCGGATGACCGACCCGAGACCGAATGCCGCGACCGCGGCGAGGAGCAGCGTCAGCATGGTGTCCGTGGCATGCACGTATGTGAGCGAGCAGATCAGACCGAGAACCCCCGCGATGCCGACGTGTGCGACCGCGTCGGTTGCGAGTGCCTCGCGGATGCGGTCACCGTGCCAGACGCGCCCGGCCGCGATCGGGATCACACCGATGTCGATGAGCGCATCCCGCATGCGGGTACGGGACCGTGCGACCGGCACGGGGACGACGTGGTCGTTGCGCACCTTGTAGCCGAGCTGGCACAGGACGACTGCCACCTCGACGGTCTCGCTGTACTTGTAGCCGGAGTAGAAGTCGAGTGCGTGCACCAGGGCACCGAGGCGGAAGATGCGATATCCGGACTCGACGTCGTGGAGAGGCGCGCCCGCCCATGCCGACGCCCACTTCGACACGACCCAGTTGCCCGTACGTTTGAAAGGACCGTGGTACGAGAGGTCGCGGCGGGCAAGGTTCGCGTCGAGGCCCTCGTCGATCGTCATCTGCACGAGATCGTTCAGCACGTGCAGGTCGTGTTGCCCGTCGGCGTCCACCGTGAAGACCAGGTCGTCGGCGTGGAGGTCGCCGACCCGCAGACGCTCCCGGAGCTCGGTCAGCGCGGTGTAGTACGCCTCCGACATGCCCTGGTTGGTCTCGTGCACGAGCAGGTGGCACCGGGGGCGGCCGCCCATCCAGCGCTCGATCTCGCAGCGCGTGTTGTCGCTCGACCCGTCGTCGACGACCACGAGCTCGTCGACGAGCGGATAGAGCGCTTCGAGGACGGCGGCAACCGTCGGCTCCTCGTTGTACGCCGGGACCACCGCGATGCGGCGGATGCGGCGTGACGTGTTGTCCACGTTCCCTACGATCCCGCCGTCTGCTGCTCGCGGTACCACGCGAGCGTCTTCTTCAGCCCGTCTGCGAACGTGTGCTTCGGCGCCCAACCGAGCTCTTCGCGTG
>DASQHW010000412.1:0-6209 GCA_035631895.1 Acidimicrobiia bacterium
GGGCGGTCGAGCTGCGTGATGGCGTATCCGGCGTCGGGCCACCGGTGCGCGCACCAGGCCGTCAACCCGCCTGCGAGCTCCTCGTCGTCTCGGCGCGCCAGGGTCGTCATACGCGGGCGGGAGGTTACAGAACCGCGATCCACGGGATGCCCCCTTGCCGGGGTACTGCCATCGAGGCCTCATAATGTCGAAGGCGTCGCCCGTGCCCTGCGTTCGGTGCCACGCAATGGCGACCCGATCCGGCGCAAGCTGATCGACGATCGGCAACAACATGGACAACGATGTCGTGATGCGAGCTTGGAGAACGCACGAGTACGGTCGCCCGACAGAGGTGCTGAAGCTCGACACAGTGCCCATTCCCTCACCGGACCCAGGCGAGGTGTGCGTCAGGGTGCAGGCGGTCCCGTTCAACTTGAACGACCTCGAGCGCATCACCGGCGGCAACATGATGGTGCGACCGGAGCTGCCCTACAGCCCGGGCATGGAGGTGATGGGCACGGTCGCAGCGTGCGGCGCGGGGACCGAGGCGTGGCACGGGCGCCGTGTCGTCGCGACGACGAAGGGCGCGCACGGCGGCTTCGCAGAGTACGCGATCTGTCCGGCGGTCTCCATGTTCGACATGCCGGACGACATCCCGCTCCCGGACGCGGCGGCGTTGTACTTCCCGTTCCACCTCGCGTGGCTCGGCCTGTTCGATCGCGCCGAACTCCGCGCGGGGGAGAGCGTCCTGATCCACGCCGCTGCGGGCGGCTCGGGCTCCGCCGCAGTGCAGCTCGCCGCGAATGCGGGCGGACGGGTGTTCGCCACCGCGGGGACCGACGAAAAGGTTGCGTTGTGCCGCGAGCTCGGCGCCGACGTCGCCATCAACTACAACGACACCGACTTCGCCGAGCTGATACTCGCCGAGACCGCGAACGCGGGCGTCGACGTCGTCTTCGACAACGTTGGCGAGTCGGTCATGGAGGCATCCCTCAAGTGCACGAAGTACAACGGCCGGTACGTGATGATGGGCTTCGCGTCGAACAAGGCCGTCGCCGACGAGCCGTTTCTGGTGCCTCGTCGGCTCATGCTCTCGAATCTCAAGCTTTGCGGCGTCATGCTCGCCTATGCACAGCCCGACGTGCTCGAGTTCCTCAAGTCGGGCATGGGGTGGAACTTCGTGCCCGCCGAGCTCGGGACGCGGATCATGCGCGAGATCGTCGAGCTGGTGCGCGCCAAGCGGGTGCGCGCCGTCGTCGGACGTGTTGTCGACTTCACGGACATCCCGGTCGAGATCGAGGCGATGGCGAACCGGGAAACCGTCGGTCGCACCATTGCCGTGCTCGACACCTGAACGAGCCGGCGTTCTCGATGGACGGCCGGGTTGCGCCGGTCGCCATCGGCCGGATAGTGAATCGCTCGATATGTCACATGGGAGCGACGAGGGCGCGCTCGTCGACGACGACGAATCGTTCAGCCATCAGATCGTCGAGACCCATGCACGCGTCGCGCAGGCCGATCGATCATGGACCGAGAAGGTCTGCGCCATGGCGGCCGCGCGCGACGGTTCGCTGCAGGTGGCCCTCGGTCTCGGCAAGTACACGAATCGCAATGTGTTCGACGGGTACGCGGGTGTGTCACGCGGCAAGGAGCAGTGGACGGTGCGGGGGAGCCGGCGGCTGAGCGACGCACCGTGCCGCACCGGCGTCGGCCCGATCGACTACGAGGTGATCGAACCGTACCGGCGTGTGCGGTTCGCCTGCGCCGCGAACGACGTCGTACCGATCTCGTTCGAGTGGGTCTTCGAAGCGGCTGTTCCTCCACTGCTCGAGCGACGGGACCGGCAGCACGCGCGCCGCGGGTATCGGCTCGACGCGGAGGTGTTGCGCTATCACCAGATCGGTGTCGCCTCCGGATGGGTCGACGTCGAGGGCGTGCGCACACCGATCGCGCCCGACGCCTGGTTCGCGACGCGCGATCACTCGTGGGGCGTTCGCCAGGATGTCGGCGTCCCGCCGGGCGACATCGAAGGCGCACGGCGCGGCGATTCGACCGCCGGGGTGTCGTTCCGATTCTCCTGGAGCCCGATGCTGCTCGAGCGCGCCGGCGGCAGCATCTACGCGATCCATCATCAGCACCGCGTGATCCGCGCGTTCGGCTACGAAGAGACAATGGTGGAGGGCGGCATCGAGCATGCCGACGGACGGGTCGAACGGTTCACGGCACTCCGTCCTCATCTCCGCTTCGACCCGGTGAACCGCCGCGTACGAGGCGGCGCGCTGCACTTCACGATGGCCGACGGCAGCACGCGCCCGATCACGGTGGAGGCGATCGGCGAGACCGGCTTCCACCTCGGCGCCGGCCTGTACTTCGGGCTCGACGGTCACCATCACGGCGAGTGGCGCGGCGCGATGCACCTCGACGGCGAGCACATCGCCGACTGCACCGAACCCGCGGCGGCGAAGCGCCTGCATCAGATTCGCGACGCAGTGATGCGCGTCGACGATCCGGTCGGCGGTGGGCACGGCTGGTGCAACTTCCAGACGACGATCACCGGCGCGTGGCCCGATGAGGCCCTCGACGAGGGCTCGTCGTTCCTGTGAGAGGGTCGAGCGTGGATCGCGACGGCGATGAACCCTGAGCTCCTCGGCACGTTCACGGAGCGGGACTACTACGAGGCGCTGGCGCGGCTGCGCGACGTGTGCCGGTGAGCGGCAAGGAATGACCGAGCCCACGATCGCCGGGCTCGTCGCTGCGCGCGCGAACGATACGAACACCGGGCTGCTGTTCGAGGGACGGTCCTGGACATGGGCGGAGGTCGCGCACGAGTGCGCAGTACGAGCGGCGATCTTCACCGCGGCGTGGGACGGCATGGCGCGAGACGCGCCGTTCCACGTCGGCGTACTGCTCGACAACGTCCCGGAATACGTCTTCATCCTCGGCGGCGCCGCGCTGGCCGGCGCCACTGTCGTCGGCATCAATCCCACCCGGCGCGGTGCGGAGCTCGCGCACGACATTCGCCACACCGACTGCGGCCTCATCGTCACCGAAGCAGCACACCTGCAGCTGCTCGACGACCTCGACCTCGGTGTCGGCAAGGATCGCATCGTCAGTGTCGAATCCGCCACGTGGCGGAAGTGGTGTGCGGCGCACGACACCGCGTCCATACCGCGAGAGCTCCCGGGCCCGGAGACATGCTTCGTGCTCATCTTCACGTCGGGTTCGACGGGTACGCCCAAGGCAGTGCGTGGCACTCAGGGCAGGTTTGCGCGCCTCGGCCAACGCATGCCGTTCGGCCCTGATGACGTGCTCTACTCCCCGATGCCGTTGTTCCACGGCAACGCGCTTGCGTCGAACTACGTGCCTGCACTGACATCGGGCGCGACGATCGCGCTCCGACGCAGGTTCTCCGCGTCGGCGTTCCTCGACGATCTTCGCGACACCGGTGCGACGTACTTCAACACGGTCGGTCGCGCGCTGTCGTACGTGCTCGCGACGCCGCCGACACCTCACGATCGTGACCACAAGGTGAAGTTCGCGCTCGCGCCCGAATCGTCACCGGCCGACGTGCGCGCGTTCCGGAAGCGGTTCGGCATCCCGCTCGTCGGCGGCTACGGCTCGAGCGAGGGAGCCATCATCATCACGCCCGTCCCGGGCGCGAAGCCGGGTGCGCTCGGTCTGCCCGCAGACGGGACCGATATCGCGGTCGTCGACACCGCCACGGGCGTCGAGTGCCCGCGTGCCGTCTTCGACGAGCACGGCCGGCTCACCAACGCCGCGGAGGCGATCGGCGAGATCGTCCGCCGTGATCCGAAGCTCGTGTTCGAGGGCTATTACAACAACCCGTCGGCCACCGCCGAGCGGAGCCGCAACGGTTGGTACTGGTCGGGTGACCTCGGATACCGCGACGACGACGGTGTCTTCTATTTCGCGGGCCGCTCCGCCGACTGGATGCGTGTCGACGGCGAGAACTTCGCCTCGGCGCCGATCGAGCACATTCTCGGGCGTCATCCGGACATCGCCGCAGTCGCCGTCTACGGCGTTCCCGATCCGGTGACCGGCGACCAGGTGATGGCGGCCGTCGAGCTGCGTCCCGGGCGCGTCTTCGACCCGGCGCAGTTCGCCGAGTTCCTTGCGGCCCAGCGCGACCTCGGCACCAAATGGGCGCCGCGCTTCGTTCACATCGTCGATGCGCTCCCCGTCACGGGCGCCGACAAGATCGCCAAGGTCCCGTTGCGAGCTGCGGGCTGGCGACCGGAGACCGGCCAGGTGTGGTGGCGTCCCGCACGCAATGCCGCGTACGAGCTGCTCACCGACACGAGTGCGGACGACATCGCAAGGCAGTTCGAGCAACACGGTCGCGCGGATCTCCTGCCTGGGCGCCCGCTCCACGTCGATTGAGCACTCGCTCAGTTCGCGGTCGACGGCTCGAAGCGATAGCCGATGCCGCGCACCGTACCCCCTGCGGGTGTGCATCGTGAGGCGTCGCGAGGTGTGGTGTTTCGGACCGGAGGCTGACGGGCACGCGCGAGGGGGGCGACGATCGAGAAGGAGAACCGACATGGCGACGACGGAACAGACCGGTGCGATCGGCGTGGTGGGACTCGTCCAGCGCGACCACCGTCAGATCGAGCAGATGCTCTCGAAGGTCGAGCAGGCGACGGGCAATGCTCGGCAGGAAGCGTTCGAGGAGCTCGTGCGGAAGCTCGCCGTGCACGAGACCGCCGAAGAGGAGGTCGTGCACCCGCTGGCCAGGGAAGCAGGCGCGGACGACGTCGCCGACGACGTCCTCCGAGAGGAGGACACGGCGAAGAAGGCGCTGGCCGCGCTGGACGGTATGGACGTGACGTCCCCCGACTTCGACGCGCGGTTCGCCCGGATCAAGCAGGACGTCATGGCGCACGCGCAGCACGAAGAGCGTGAGGAGCATCCGCGGATCTTGCAGAGCGAGCCGCGCGAGAAGCTGGAGAGGCTTGCATCGACGTTCGAGCTGGCCGAGAAGGCAGCGCCCACCCATCCGCATGCCGGCTCGCCCGAGTCACGCATGGGCAACCTCATGGTCGGGCCGATCCTCGCGGTCGCTGACCGCGTACGCGACGCCGTCCGCGACGCGAAACGGAAAAGCGCTTAGACCAATGACGTCGGGCTCTGCCGCGCGTCGCGCGGCAGAGCTTCCGACTCAGAGACGCTCGAAGTACGCGAGCTCGTCGTCGTTCGCGAACGACTTGACGGGATCGCACAGCGTCGGGTCTTCGAGCAGGTCTGCGTACCACCACCAGGCCGTCGCGAGCTGCCGCCCGCCCCAGTCCGCGTCGAGTGCTTCCGCAGCACTGCGACGCCAGCGGTCGGCCCACGTGGTCCGTTGATCAGCGGTCCACCCGTCGAATGCGGTGGCGGTCACGTGGGCGTCCTCGATCAGCCAGCGCGTCCGGTCGCCGAGGATCGCGCGCAGGTCACCACCCGCATCGAGGAACTCGCGCAGCGGTGCGATGTCGAGATCGGTGGTGGTCATCGGCTTCCCCTCTCCAAGTGGGGGTGCCCAGCTCCCGCCGCATCTGAACATGTGCGGGGTAAGAAGCAGGTAAACGTGTCTGGTGCAGCCAACGGTGTGACGTAGCGCGGCCTCGTGCGCGCCCCCAGCGCGACCCCTTACTACGCCTTGTCAGTTGATGCGAAGGCCGAGGTTGACGACTGCTGCTGACACCTCGTGGATGCCGACATGCCGCGCGCGCGCGTATACACGCAGTCGTTTAAAGGCTTCATCGACGCCGATTCCTTGGTCGGCGGCAACCATGCCTTTGGCCTGTTCGATGCCGACGCGACTCTCGAGCGCGTTCTCGAGTTGCTCGGGTACACGTTCGGCGCGCTCGAGCGCGGACGCGTTGCTGATGTAGCTGACGGCCATGTCGGCGCGCACTTGTGCCGCTTGGATGTCGTCGGGCAGCCACTCACGCGGTCTCGCGTCGTAGATGTTCAGGCTCCCGATGGTCTGGTCGGTCAGCCGCATCGGTATCGCAACTATCGACCGGAGGCCGAGCCGCACCGTGTCGGGCGCGAGCTCCGGCCATCGCGTCTCGGCCGTGAGATCGCTCGATTGCGCGACCACGCCGGATTTGTAGGCGTCGACACAGGTGCCGCGTTGCGCGAGCTCCTGCACGCGTTCGATCTCGGTGATCGTTTCGCTCGACGCGGAGACGAAGTGGAGCAGGCCATCCTGATCACCGAGCGAG
>DASQHW010000413.1:0-6906 GCA_035631895.1 Acidimicrobiia bacterium
CCATCCGGACCTCGTGACCGAGCTCCTCGAGGCGGCGGATCAGCACGTCGTATGTCAAATACGTCGCGGCGTGGCCCAAGTGCGTCGAGTCGTACGGCGTGATGCCGCACACGTACATGCGCACGATGGAAGGAGGCTCGAACGGCACGACGGCCCGACGGGCAGTCTCGTACAGCCGCATCACCACGGCGTCACCCTACTCGGGCCAGGTCTTGCCGAAGCCCGACACGTCGAGGACACGTCCGGTGAAATCGGTGTCGATCTGCGCAGCGAGCGTCGCGACGGGCGCGACCACCGCGTCCGGCGTGGTCCAGTTCGACCAGTCGAACTCCTCTCCGAGTTCTCGTGTCGACATCTCCGTCTTCACGGCGCCCGGCCGCAACGCGTTGACGGTGATGCCGAGCGGACGCAGCTCGGGCGCGATCGCGCTGGTGAAGCGCTCCATCGCGGCCTTCGCGACCACGTAGAACAGGTAGCCGGGAGGCATGAAGGGCGTGCTCGCGTGGTCGGCGCCCCCCGATGAGATGTTCACGATGCTGCCGCCACCGATCTTCGACATGTGCGGGACGACGGCGCGGCACAGGAGATAGAGGCTGCGCACGTTGATGCGCATGGACGTGTCCCATTGCTCGACCGTGGAATCCTCGAACGACGCGCGAGTACCGGCCATCGCATTGTTGACGAGCACATCCACCCGACCGAGCTCGCGTACCGTCGTCTCGACGAGATCGTCGATGTCGCCCGGCTCGCCGATGTCGCACCGGACGGCGAGCGCCGTGCCGCCTTCGGCGCGGATCGCGTCTGCCGTCTCGCCGATGCTCCCGGGCAGCGCGTCGACACCGGCGCCGGTCACCGCCGTGCGTGCCGCGCAGACCACCGTCGCGCCGGTCCGCGCCAGGCCCAGTGCGAGCCCTTTCCCTATGCCGCGCGAGGCGCCCGTGACGATGATCACCCGGCCGGCCAGGTCCTCCATCCTCAGACCGACGTCAGCCGCAGGCTCGCGCGCATCTTGTGACGGATGTTGATCGTCAGGAGCACCGCCGCAAAGGTCTCCATCCCGACTGCATTGCGCAACGACCCGCCGTCGAGTGGCCGGAGGTTGGGGATCGAACGGGTGATCTCCATCACCGTCACCTTGGCTTCGTCCTCGTCCCCGAGCACGACGACGTCGCTTTCCATCTCGCGGTCGAGGGCCGCGAACTCGGCGGCGGGCACGAGGTGGAACGCGGTGCACACACGCGAGCGCCACAACAGCGCCTGGATCTCGGCCGCGACCGAGCCGTGCGGCGGCAGCACCGCATTGAACTCGTTGCCGTGCTTCACGATGTTGTTCGCCATCGACACGACGATCTTCCCGGGAAGCCGCTCGGCGTGCTCCTGCACGGTCGGGATCGCGGACTCCGCGTGCACGGCGAGGACGACCACCGGCGCGTCACATGCCCACGCGTTGTCGCACGCGATCAGGCGCCCGGCGACGCGGTCGCCCCACTCCTTCTCCAGCGCGTCGACGGACGTCCGCGCCTTGTCGACCGCGCGCGATCCGAACAACACCTCGTGCCCGACGCTCGCGAGACGCGCCGCGAGCCCCTTGCCGGCCGGTCCTGTCGCCCCCAAGATCCCGATACGCATTCGTGGGAGGATACTCATCTATGAAATTTGGCCTCATGTTTGCAAATGCCGGTCCCTTCTCGGAACCGGAGAACGCAGTCGGGCTCGCGAAGCTCGCCGAAGACCTCGGGTTCGAATCGGTGTGGACGGTCGAGCACGTCGTGGTGCCGTCCGGATACCAGTCGGCCTATCCGTACTCGCCCGACGGCCGGATGCCGGGTGGCGAAGACGTCCCGATCCCCGACCCGTTGATCTGGCTCGCATACGTCGGTGCCGCGACGACGAGCCTGCGATTGGCGACCGGGATCCTGATCCTTCCGCAACGCAATCCCGTGATCCTCGCCAAGGAGCTCGCGACGCTCGACCGCCTCACTTCGGGGAGGCTCGAGCTCGGCGTGGGCGTCGGCTGGCTCGAAGAGGAGTTCGACGCGCTGGGCGTGCCGTTCGAAGATCGCGGTCCGCGCACCGACGAGTACGTCGACGTGCTGCGTCGCCTGTGGAGGGAGCCGGAGACCGCGTACGACGGCAGGTTCACGCGCTTCGCGGCGTTGAAGTCGTTCCCCAAGCCGTCGACTGCCGGTGGTCCACCGATTCACATCGGCGGGCACACGAAGGCCGCCGCGCGCCGCGCCGGCCGTATCGGCGACGGCTTCTTCCCGGGCCGCGCGGGCGACGAGCTGACGGCACTGCTCGCCGAGATGCACAAAGCCGCGGTCGACGCCGGGCGCGCGCCCGAGGAGATCGAGATCACGTCGGGGGGCGCCCTCGACCTCGATGCGGTGAAGAAGGCCGCCGACCTGGGTGTCGCGCGTTACATCGTCCCGCCGCTGGGCTTCGACCTCGAGACCTTGCGCACCAACCTCGGCAAATTCGCCGAGAACGTCATGGCGCACGCCTCACCGTCCTAGCCGATGCAGTCGGCGCCGAAGAGGATGCGAAGCTCGGCGAAGAGGCCGTTGCGGGCATCACATCGGAACTCGTCCCCCAGCCGCAGCACGGTCTCCTTGTCGGGACCGGCGAGATGGACCAGGACCGGACTGTCGCCCTGGTGCGCGGCGAGGATCGCCTTCAGCTTCGTGACCCGTTCGCCGTCGAGCGCGCCGACCTTCACGCGCACCCGCACGGGTGGTCCGCTGTCCACGTGGATCTCGGGCCGGGTGACCTCCATCGCGATGAGCTTCGGCGAGTCCTCGCGCGCATCGACCCGTCCCTTCACCGTCACGATCGCGTCGGGCCCGAGCAGCTCGCCGTACTGCAGCATCGACTTGGGGAACACCATGACCTCGATCGCGGCGGCGAGGTCCTCGAGCACGAACGTCGCCATCAGGTCTCCGCGCTTGGTGTACTTGCGTTGCAACGCGGTGACGACACCCGCAACCGTTCGCATCGCGCCGTCGTCCAGGTCGGCCAGCTCGGCGACGGAGCAGTCGACGAGCCGGCGCAGCGTCCGCTCCGCACCCATCAGCGGGTGGTCGCTCACATAGAGCCCGAGCATCTCCTTCTCGGCGCGCAGCCGCTCGTTCTTGTCGAACTCGAGCTCCGGGATCGGGAGCCGGTCGTCGAACACGGGTGCCGTGGTGTCGTCCGCGCCGGCACTTTCGAAGAGGCTCATCGTGCCCGCGTCGCGTTCGCGCCGGCGCCGCAGGGCGGTGTCGACGATCTGCTCGAACGCCATCAGCAGGCCCTTGCGCGGGTGGCCGAGGGAATCGAACGCGCCGCCGTTGATCAGCGACTCGATCGTTCGCTTGTTCAGGACGGACGGATCGACGCGTTCGCAGAAGTCGTGGAAGTCGGAGAAGCAGCCGGCCGCCCTGCGCTCCTCGATCAGCAACGAGGCCACGCCTTCACCCACATTGCGCACGGCGGAGAGGCCGAAGCGGATCGCGTGGCCTTCGCACGAGAAGTCGCTCTCCGACGCGTTGACGTCGGGCACGAGCACGGGGATCTCGAGCTGGCGGCACTCGTTCAGGTACACGGCCGCCCGGTCGAGGTTCGTCTTCACGCTGGTGAGCAGCGCGGCGAGGTATTGCACCGGGTAGTTCGCCTTCAACCACGCGGTCTGGTACGTGATGTAGCCGTAGCCAACGGTGTGCGACTTGTTGAACGAGTAGTCCGCGAACGGCTCGATCTTGTCGAAGTAGCTCTCCGCGAACTCCTTCGAGTGGCCGTTCCGCACGCATCCGTCGACGAACTTCGCCCGTTCCTTCTTGATCAGCGCGCGGATCTTCTTGCCGGTCGCCTTGCGCAGGTTGTCGGCCTCTTCGAGCGTGTAGCCCGCGAGCTTCTGCGCCACGCGCATCAGCTGCTCCTGGTAGATCATCAGGCCGTAGGTGGGCGCGAGGATCTCCTCGAGATCGGGATGATCGAAGCTGACGGGCCGGCGCCCGTTCTTGCGCTCGGCGTACTCGGTGTGCCAGTTCTGCGCCATCGGGCCGGGGCGGTAGAGCGCGAGGACCGCGGAGACGTGCTCGAACGATGTCGGTGCCATCGCCCGCAGGAGCGCGCGCATCGGCCCACCTTCGAGCTGGAACACGCCGATCGTGTCCGCGCGCCGGAGGAGCTCGAAGGTCTTCACGTCGTCGAGCGGCAGGTCGTCGATGTCGGGCCGGTCGCCCGTCGACGCCTCGATGAGCTCGAGCGCGATCTCCATCGCGTCCAGGTTGCGCAGCCCGAGGAAGTCCATCTTCAAGAGCCCGAGATCCTCGACCCCGTGCATCTCGTACTGGGTGACGATCGGCGCGTCCTCTTTGGCGGTGCCCGGCTCGGGCTTGCGCTGGATCGGCAGGTATTCCGTCAGCGGCTCGCGTGCGATGACGACCGCCGCCGCGTGGATGCCGTCCTGCCTGCGCAACCCCTCCAGCCCGCGGGCGACGTCGATGACGCGCCGCGCGTCCGGGTCGTCGTCGTACAGCTGGCGGAGCTCCGTGGCCATCTTGTAGCCGTCACCGTACTTCTCGTTCTTCTCGAAGCATGCGTGCAGCGGCGTGTCGCGGCCCATGATGAGCGGCGGCATGAGCTTCGCGATCTTGTCGCCGACGAGATACGGGTAGCCGAGCACGCGGGCCGCGTCGCGCACCGCGGCCCGCGCCTTGATCGTCGAGAAGGTGATCACCTGCGCGACGTGATCGTGGCCGTACTTCTGCGCCGCGTAGCGGATCATCTCGCCCCGGTAGCGCGAGTCGAAGTCCATGTCGATGTCGGGCATCTGCTTGCGGCCAGGGTTGAGGAACCGCTCGAACAGCAGGTCGTACTTGATCGGATCGATGTCGACGATGCGCAGGCAGTACGCGACGCACGACCCGGCCGCGCTCCCCCGCCCGGGCCCGACGCGGATGCCGCGCGACTTCGCGTAGCGCACGAGGTCCCAGACGACGAGGAAGTACGCCGGGAAACCCATCGACGCGATCAGGGCCAGCTCGTACTCGATGCGCTCCAGGACGTGCTGCGGCGGCGAGCCGTCGTACCGCTCCTTGGCGCCGTGCATCGTGAGCTCGCGCAGGTACGAGTTCTCGTCGTAGCCCTCGGGCACCGGGAACGCCGGCAGCACCGCCTGGTTGAACTCGAGCTCGACCTCCGCCCGCTCGGCGATGAGCAACGTGTTGTCGCACGCGTCCGGCGCCTCCCGGAACACGTGGCGCATCTCGGCCGCGCTCTTGATGTAGAAGTCGTTCCCGTCGAACTTGAGACGGTTCGGCTCGCTCTGGAGCGCACCGGTCTGCACACACAGCAGCGCGTCGTGCGCCTCGGCGTCTTCCTTGTGCGTGTAGTGGCTGTCGTTCGTCGCGAGCAGTGGCGCCGACAGCTGGCGCGCGATGTCGAGCAGGGGGCGCAGCACCGTGGCGTCGTCGTCCTGGCCGTGGTCCTGCAGCTCGACGAAGAAGTGCTCGCGGCCGAAGATGTCCTGGAATCGCGCCGCCGCTTCGAGGGCGGCCTGCGTGTCGCCCTGCAGGATCAGCTGGGAGACGAGCCCACCGAGGCAGCCCGTCGTCGCGGTGATCCCTGCGTGATGCCGCTCGAGCAGCTCCCAGTCGCTGCGCGGCTTGTAGTAGTAGCCGTCGAGGTAGGCGCTGCTCGCGATCTTGATGAGGTTCCGGTATCCCTCATTGGTCTCGGCGAGCATCGTGAGATGGAAGATCTCGTGCTCGCTGCGCTTCGGGCGGTCGAAGCGGGACGTGTTCGTGAAGTAGCCCTCCATACCGAGGACGGGCTTGACCCCCGCGTTCCGCGCGGCTTCGTACATCGGCAGCGCGCCGTACATGTTGCCGTGATCGGTGATCCCGACTGCCGGCTGCCCATCGGCGGCCGCCGCCGCGACGACCTCCCCGATCCGCGACGCACCGTCGAGCATCGAGTACTCGGTGTGCAAGTGCAGATGTACGAATGAATCACCCAAGGCTCATCGCCCACGCTCACTCCGCCTGTCCCCAGGTCCTGTGGATGAACCTGTGGAGAATCACACGCCTGTGATTCGAGGATATGCCGCCGGGCAGATGGCGGCAAGCGACCTCACCGCACGCTCGGGCGCCCCTTGGCCGGGGCTCCGGCGCCACGCATCCGCACGGCCGGACCAGGGTACGCGGCTGCGCATGGACGACAAGCGCCGCGACACCAAAGGGATGAGCGACGACGGCACGAGCGACGACGGCCGGCCGAGCGACGAGAAGATGTACACGGGCGAGACGCTCGACACCCCCGAGGGACCGCGTACCCCGCAGCAGATGAACGTCGGGCCGGGGAACGAACAGGGTGGCGGCGAGTGGCCGGACCCGCAGACGCCCGCGCAAGCGCCCGCCCCGGGAGCAGACGCGTAGGAGCGATCCGGGAAACTACGAGCCGCCGCGCGCGGCGAGCATCGGTACGAGCATCTCGTCCGGGGTCAGCGATCCGTGACCGGACCGCAGCTGCTGCTCGTTCGGGAGGGCCGGATCGACGAACGCCACCGGGCCTCGAGCGGCGAGCACGACGTCGCCGATGCGACTCGGCACAGTTCCCGTCGCGCCGTCGCCGAGGAGCTCCTGCTCGAGCAGCTCGGCGCGCGACCACACCCACCCGCGGTCGGCGACCGCATCGCGCGCGACGGTGAGCAGCTCACGAGCCGCGCCCTTGCGCGCGTAGCAGTAGCGGAAGCGACCGTCGCCGGCCATCGCCTCGCAGCGCGATACGACCTCCGGCAGGGCCAGCCATGACCCGCGTTCGAGGTGCACTTGCGCGTGATCGGAGGTGACGAGCAACGCCACGTGCGACGGAAGCGTGTCACGAAGCTCGGCGACGATCCGGTCGGCGTCCGCGAGCTCGCGG
>DASQHW010000414.1:0-2642 GCA_035631895.1 Acidimicrobiia bacterium
CATGCCGCGAATGCCGCGGCCCCACTCGGACGGCGGTTGCCCGTTCGCAACGGGGTTCGTGACCGTCAGTGTCACATCGGCCGGCGACGCCTCTATGCGGACCGAAGCCGACGCGCCGGGCGCGTGCCGAACCACGTTGCTCAACGACTCCTGGGTCACGCGGTACAGGGCGAGCCCGAGCGCCGGTGACACAGGCGCGAGATCGCCCTGCACGTCCAGCGCGACGGCGACGCCGGCCTCGGTGAACTCGGCGACGAGCGTGGGGATGTCGGAAGCCGTCGGCATTGCCGGCGCGGTGCCGTCACCGGCGGGCGCGAGCACGCCCATGACCGAGCGCACCTGCGCGAGGCTCTCGCGCGCCAGCCGCTCGGCCTGTTCCAGCGCTTCCGTCGCCTCTTCCGGGCTGCGATGGAGCGCCATGCGTGCGCCGGTGATGTGCAGTGACGCGACCGACAGCGTGTGCGCGATCACATCGTGGACCTCACGCGCGATCCGTTGCCGCTCGTCCGCGGCGGCCCGCTCGGCGAGGTCGGCCTGCGCGGCCTTGAGCTCGAAGAGGAGCCGCAGCATCGAACGCAGGGCAACACTCCCGAGGAAGGCGAACACCAGGCCGAGCACCCAGATGAACGAACCCTGGAAACGGCCGGCCGCCTGTACGGCGATCATGACGCCGACCGCGGCGACCAGCACGACGATGCCGTCGACGGTCCGCCCGACCACGACCGTGCGCGCGGTGACGATGAGGAGCAGGAACGGCGCGAAGTCGTTGTTCACGGGATGCCACACGAGCCCGAACACGGCCGCGACAACCGTGAGAGACCACACCAGCTGCGGGACTCGACCGAGAAAAGGAACACGCTCGCAAAGATCGCCGAGCGTCTCGGCGAGGATTGCGAGCGCCACGAGCGCGATCGTGCGGCCCAGGCGCGGCTCGTTCCACCGTTGCACGACGACGGCGATCGCAGTCGCGATCGTGATGGACCACGTCGCCAGTCCCCACAGCACGAACGACCGCGTTTCCTCCGGCGTGACGGCGAGGTTGGCGGGCACTTGGTGAGCCTACGAGCGCTTCTCGCGCCGGGCATCCGCCCACGGTCGATGGAAAATCCCCCTCGGGGACGAGGCCGTGTCGCCTACCCTCCGATGATCCCGCAGGCGGCGATTCCTATGGTCGGGCCATGAGCACCTACACCACGCAACTCCGAGCGCTTCCCGGCTTCGCCCGCTGCCGCGGTCGGCAGCTCGCCGAGCTCGCTCGCACGGCCGAGCGTCTCGACATCAGCGCCGGCGGTGTGTTGGTCGGCCCGGGCGACCGTTGGAGTGGTGTGCACGTGATCATCTCCGGCGAAGCCGTCGCCGAGACCCGGGGGTGGACGATCGTTCTCCCGGAGGGCGCGCGCATCGAGCGTACGTCGGCGACGCCCGGCGATCTGACGGTGCGCGCCCACACCGATGTGCGCGTCCTCGCGATCGGCCGCCGGCACCAGCTCAGGACTTGAGCACGTACTCGCTCAACGTGTAGTTGCGCATCGTCGCCGGGTCGTACAGCAGCTTGGTGCTGTCGAGCATGATGCGGACGTTCTCGCCCAGCTCCTCGTTCGACGACGCGCCGAAGAACGTATGGAGGTCCGAGAGGGACGAGACATCCCGCCACGCCTCTTCGACGATCGCGCGGAAACGGGGTGCTCCGGGAGTCACCGCGCGCACGACTGCATTGCGGACGTAGCGCGTGCGCGGCTGCATCGCCTCGGACATCGGTGATTGGTGGCCGTACCAGTGCGCATAGAACGTCTCGTCCTCTACGCCGGCGGGCTTGTCGAACACCGTCAGCGTCACGATGCCGGGCGAACGCACGCCGTCCGGCCAGTCCCGAGCCGGCGCATGCGGGTTGCCGCCGTAGTCGCGGTACAGCGACTCGGTGACGAGATAACCGGCGCGTCGCACGCCGGCTGATCGCATCACGTCTTCGTAGGGACCACGGAAGTCGTGAGCGTCGAGCCACAAGGAGATGCACGCTCGGACCGGCAGCTCGTCGTCCGGCACCGGTACCATCGAGGGCACTTGCGCGTCCTCGTCGTCGAGGTCCATCTGGAGGCCGCGTGGCGACAGGGCGAGCAGCCCGGGCGCGATCTCGTCGAGGAACAGTGCCCGCACGTCTCGAGGAGCCCGCGACGGTCGGTCCCAGATCAGGTAGACAAGCTTCTCCATCGCCGGCTGAAGCTACAGCGCCGCGACCGCGGAGGCACTCGAACACGCCTGCGGGAACATCTGCCGAAGTCCTCGCGAACATCCGCCTGCGAAGCGGCGTGCCGTCGTATCGTCTGGAGGTACCGGACGTCGGAGGAGAACTGTGCAGCAGATCCTCGCCCTCCTGCTGGCCGAGTTCGCGTTCCTCGCGCTCCAGTGGCTGTTGCGCGAGGTGGTGTTCCCACGCCTCCGCTGACGGGGCGCGGTCAGCTCACCGGTATCTCCAGACCCGAGTCGGTCGTCTCCGTGGAGGGAAGTCCCTCCTCGAGCGGCAGATGCACCTCGGCCGCATCCTCGTGGCCGGGTGATCGGCGCAATACCAACCGGGTCGCCGCGTCGCCCGCGGTGACGGTCATGTCGGCTGCGACACCGACGCCCCTCGAGACGATCGCGCC
>DASQHW010000415.1:0-3887 GCA_035631895.1 Acidimicrobiia bacterium
TGCCGGAATCGCCGATGACGGCGAAACGGTCGACGAACTCGTCCGGCAGTACCTGGGCGTGGGCGGCGCTGTTGACGAGGTGCAGGTTGCTGTCGTACCGACGACCTACCTCGGCGACGAGGGCACGGTCGTGGTCGTCGAGACCCGCGCCGGTCGAACCGGGCATGGCCGAGAAGTGCGCGAACGCAGCGACGCTCCCGCGCACCAGCGCGCGGCCTGCGTCGCGATCGGGATGGCAGCCGACGGTCACGTACGCACCGAACGACACGTCACCGGCATCGCGGCCGGCCTCTCGCTGTACGGTGCGGGCGAGGTCGACGGCCCAGCGCATCCGGTCGGGATCGGCGCCGATCGCGAAGGTGATGCGCTCCGCGGTGCGTGCGGCGAACGTGATCACCTTCGGGCCGGATGCGGCCACGTCGAGCGGCACGGGTGCCTGCTTCGCACGATCGAGCCAGCGCAAGCGGCTCGGGAAGCCCTCGAGGTCGACGGTGCCGCGCCGGAGATAGGTGTGCAGCTGCTCCGTGCGTGCGAAGAAGTCGGTGAGCGGCATCGGAGGGCGCCCGAGATGGAACAGCGCGGTGTCACCGCGACCGATCCCGAGCACCACGCGTCCGCCCGACGTTTCCTGCACGGTCGCGGCGACGGTTGCGAGGGCGGCGGGATGACGCGTCGCGGCATTGGTCACGCCGGTCATGAACTGCAAGCGATCCGTCGCGCGGGCACCGAGCGCGATCGCGATGAAGGGGTCACCGACAAGGTTCTGGGAGTCGGTGAACGTGATGCCGTCCCAGCCTGCGGCCTCGGCGCGCTCGGACAGGGTCTCCGCGAGACCCGCTTCGGGAATGCTCATCGTGAAGAGCTCGAGGGTCACAGCAGTCACCTCATGTGAAGAACGTGCCGGCGATCGTGTTGACGGCGACGGCGACGATGACCGCGCCGAAGAGGTATGACAGCAGCGAGTGCCGGAACACCGTGCGCCGGATCGCACGCGTCTGGATGTCGGTGTCGGAGACCTGGAACGTCATGCCGACCGTGAACGCGACGTAGCCGAAGTCACGGTAGTCGGGACGTTCCTCGCGAGTCTTGAAGTCAATGCCGCCGACGGGCTGCGCGTAGTACAGACGCGCATAGCGCAACGTGAACATGGTGTGGACGGTTCCCCACGAGACGACGATGGTGAGGAGCGCGACCGCGGTCAACAGGGCCTTGCCGCCGCCTTGGGACTGACTCGCCTTCATCAAGAGGAAGGCGGTGCCGAGCAGGCTGGCGACACTCGCCGAGATGAGAAGGAGCTCGGCCGCGACCCGGCTGTCGTCCTCTCGCGTCGCCAACCTCTCCGTCTCTTCCGGTGTGAGACGCCGCACCTTCCACCAGACCGACATCAGCCACCACGCCGCGCCTGCGATCCATCCCGCGAGCGGTGTGAGCTGCCACGGCGCGAACGGCATCACGGCGATGCCGACGACCACGGCGATCGCGACGGTGATGGCCGCCCGCTGCCCGGCGGACATTGATCGTACGGGCCGTCGTTTCTCCATCGATCAAGCGAACAGCTTGTTGTAGTCGAGCGTCGCCCAGCGTTGCGGGCGGAGCGCGAACCTCACGTTCGGCTCGTCCTTCACGCCCTGGAAGTACGCCTCGCCCAGCTCGGGCCCGAGATACCGGCACGCAATGTCGCGGCGGAACTCGTCGTCCGCGGCGCCCTCGTGCTCGACCGGTCCTTCGACGACGACGTAGCTGTACGGCGCGACTTCCGATTGCACGCACATCGTCGCCCTTCCCGCCTTGGTCATCAAGGCCGCTTTGCGCGAGTCGGGCGCGACAGAGAACGCGAGCGAGCCGTCCGCCTCTACGGCGAACCACAGCGGTGACGACACCGGTCCGCGGCCTGCTGCCTCGATGCTCAACACCCCGACCCTCGGTGTCGCCGTGAGAAACCTGCTCCGTTCCTCCTTGCTCATCCTGAGATCCACGGTGGCTCCTCGCCTTGTTTCTTCCAGTCCCGATTCAATCGGTTCGTGGTTCGCACCGCACGCCCGCCCCGTACACTTGCACGGCACTGCAAGGGCCGGGAGGACCCACACTGATGGCTGGGCGCGACCAAGGACCGCCGTGCTGACCGAGCTGCTCCGGCGCATCGACACGCGCGCCGCCAAGGTGACGGTCGTCGGGCAGGGCTATGTGGGTCTGCCCCTCGCGCTGCGCGCCGCGGAGCTCGGCTTCCCGGTCGTGGGCTTCGACGTGGACGCCGGTCGAGTCAGTGCCCTGGGTACCGGCCGCTCACACGTCGAGGACGTGACCGATGCCGAGCTGGCCGCCGCGCTCGCCGCCGGCTACCGGCCGACCGGTGACCCCCTCGACATGCGCGCGTTCGACGTCGCGATCGTGAGTGTGCCGACCCCGCTCCGCGAGGGCGCACCCGACCTCTCGTTCATCGAAGCCGCGGCCCGCAGCCTCGCGCCCCACCTGACCGCCGGCGCGCTCGTCGTGCTGGAGTCGACCACGTATCCCGGCACCACCGAGGAGCTGTTCCGGCCGATCCTCGAATCGTCGGGCCTGCGAGCCGGTGTCGACTTCTTCCTGGGTTACTCGCCCGAACGGATCGACCCGGGCAACACGATCTGGTCACTGACCAACACGCCCAAGGTCGTCTCGGGCATCGACGAACCGTCGCTCCGCGCCGTGGAAGCGTTCTACGGCGCGCTGGTGCACAAGGTCGTGCCGGTCGGGTCGACCGGTGAAGCCGAGCTCGTGAAGCTTCTCGAGAACACCTTTCGCCATGTGAACATCGCGCTGGTCAACGAGCTCGCGATGTTCGCTCGCGAGCTGGGCGTCGACATCTGGTCCGCGATCGACGCGGCTGCGACGAAGCCGTACGGGTTCATGCGCTTCAATCCCGGGCCGGGGGTCGGCGGCCATTGCCTCCCGATCGACCCGTCGTACCTTGCATGGCACGTCGAACGCCGGCTCGGGCATCCGTTTCGCTTCGTCGAGCTCGCCAACGAGGTCAACCGCGGAATGCCGGACTACGTCGTGAGCCGGGTCGTCGCCCTGTTGAACGAGGACACGCGCGCGGTGAAGGCGTCGCGCATCCTCCTTCTCGGGCTCGCTTACAAACCGGGCACGTCCGATTGGCGTGAGTCGCCCGCGACGACGATCGCGCAGCGGCTGCACACGCTCGGGGCGGACGTGCGCGCACACGACCCGTACGTGCCCCTCGATGCCGATCTCGGCGCACCGGTCACGCGCGTCTCGTGTGAACCCGGCGAGCTCGCCGCCGCGGATCTCGTCATCCTGCTCGTCGACCATCCGGACCTGCCGTACGAGCAAATCGCGTCGCATTCGCGTCTGGTCCTCGACACGCGCGGCCGCTTCGCACCGGGGACGTTCACCGGCGAGGGTCTCTGACGGCGCGTCGCGGCACCGCGCGTGAGCGTCAAGACCTGATGCACGAGCCTGCGCCAACAGATTGGACGCGCAGGGCCGCCTGCGGCGACTTTGCCCATAAGACCGCTTGAGAGCCCGAGATTCCGTGCAGCCGACCGCTCTTTTGTCCAGCGGCCGCCAATCCCGCTCGCACACGACGGCGATCCGAATCAGATTGGCGAATCTGGCGTCTTGTCGGGAGGACCGGGCGAGCGGCAGTTCTGCACTCGCTTCGATCACCCGTCGAGCGTGTACGCGAGCGCATGCCGTGGCTCGTAGAGGAGCATTGATCCGGCGCCCGGGAGGTTGATCGAAACCACCAGCCCGAAACCCTGGTCCTCGATCGCGTCGTCGAGGTCGACGCCCTTGGCACGAAGTTCGGCGATCGTAGCTTTCAGGTCGTCACACATCAGCGTGAGCTGATGATGTGGCGGGGTCGCCCAGTGTTCACCCTGGTC
>DASQHW010000416.1:0-6967 GCA_035631895.1 Acidimicrobiia bacterium
CGTCACCACGCAACTTGTCGACCGACGTCGCCGTCACGAATTGCAGTCCGTCGTCCTTCTCGACGCTCCCCTCACGAACACCAATGAGCAGGCCCGTATCGTCGATCGTGAGCAGTGCCCGCGACTCGGGACGCGATCCGACCAGCGTTCGATCAACGCGGAACCCGACGACCGCGTGCTCGTGCGCCGGCGCGTCGTGCAGATGTCCGGCGATCAGGGAAAACGCGCCAGTGGGATAGAGATCATCGGCATTCACGACGACGAACGAACCCTCGACCGCTTGCCGGGCGGAGAGCACGGCATCGGCAGTTCCCCTCGGCTGGTGCTGCACGACGAGCTCGACTGGTATCGCGGCCCTGCCCATGGCGTCGACGTGCGCACGCACCAGCTCCTCGATCGCCGGCCGAACCACGATGAAGGCCCGCTCGATGCCGGCGTCCGCCGCCCGCTGGACCAAGAGGTCGGTGATCGTGGCGCCATCGTCGCGAATGGCGACCAGCTGCTTCAATCCCCCGAAACGAGTGCCGAGCCCGGCAGCCAGCACCACGAGGCTCGCGCCTGTCATGGCTCAATCATGCCGACCCCGACCGCCATCACGGAGCAACATGCGTGAGTGACGGCCCGCACGGGCCGTCGGGCACGGAAGATCGGGGACGACTTCAGAATGCAACTCGCTGATGACGATGTTTCCGAGGTGCCGACCACGCGGCGTTGCCGGCCCGCGAGCTCCGACCACATGGACGAGAGCTCGAGGGGTCCCGAACCCCGCACACGGAGGTGCCGGTGGCGAAGGTCGTGGCACGCGCCTTGGCTCGGCCGGCGGCGTGTCGGTGCGCTGATCGCCGCGGTGGTGTTGTCGATGACGGCGACGCCGGCGTTCGCGGGCTCGAGTTGGCCCGTGTACCACGGCGACGGTCAGCGGACCGGAAACGACACCACCGAGCCCGGACTGCTGCCGTTGCACGGCGCGTGGTCCGCGACGCTGGATGGTGCCGTGTACGGCCAGCCGGTGGTCTTCGCGGGTCGCGTGTTCGCGGCGACCGAGAACGACACGGTCTATGCGCTCGACGCGCACGACGGGCATGTCCTGTGGGCCCGACATGCGGGTCTCGCGATGACGAACGTGCACGGTCAGGTTGGGTGCGGCAACATCGACCCCCTCGGCATCACGTCGAGCATGGTGATCGACATGGCGTCGAAGACGCTGTTCGCGGTGGCGACGATCCAGGACTCGTTCGGTCACATCCATCATCAGTTGGAGGGTTTCGACGCGATCAGCGGCGCGACGATCGTGTCGGCGAATGCAGACCCGGGTGGTGCGCAGAACCCGTTGTACATTCAGCAGCGAGCCGCGCTCGCGTTGGGGAACGGCCGCATCTACATCGGTTATGGCGGTTATGCCGGCGACTGCGGCCCCTATCACGGGTGGCTGGTCTCGCTCACCGAAGCCGGGACCGCGAAGTTGGCCTTCGACGTCGCGCCGCACGACGGCGCCGGCGCGATCTGGGAGCCGGGTGGCCCGGCCATCGACGGCGCCGGGGACGTCTATGTCGGGACCGGCAACAACGACCCCCACGTCGGCACGGGCGATTTCGGAGAGAGCGTGCTCAAACTCGATGCGAACCTGCACCGGCTCGCCAACTTCTCGAGCTCGAACGCGACCGGCGACGCCGACCTCGGAACGACGACACCCGCGTTGGTCGGCGGGAGCATGGTGTTCGAGATCGGGAAGCAGAACGTCGGCTACCTGCTCGACGCCGGAAATCTGCACGAGCTGCAACACGTAACTGCGTGCCCCACGAGCGAGGCCAAGGGCGCCGATGCATTCGACGGCTCGCACCTGTTCGTGCCGTGCGACGCGGGAATACAAGAGGTGAACATCGATACGGTGCACCGGTCGATGTCGCTCGGCTGGACCGGACCATCCACGAGTGCGGCCGGCCCGCCCGTGCTCGCGGGCGGTGCGCTGTGGTACGTCGACTCCGGCAATCTTTACGCGCTGAACCCTGCGAGCGGCGCAACGATGAGCGGCTTCCCGATCTCGATCGGCAGCACGCCACATTTCGCGTCACCGTCAACCGCGCTCGGGTTGCTGCTGATCGGCACCCGAAGCGGCGTCAGCGCATACGCGGGCCCGGCGGGTGTACCGCCTCACGCACCGAGCGCATGCACGCCTCCGACGAACCACACCGGCTACTGGATCGCATCGTCGGATGGCAACGTGATCCCGTTCGGTGGCGCTCCGAGCTGTGGTTCGCTGGTCGGCATCTCCCTCAGCGCGCCGGTAGTGGGGATGGCCGCAACACCATCGGGCAACGGATACTGGCTCGTCGCATCCGACGGCGGCATCTTCGCATTCGGCGACGCGCACTTCCGAGGCTCGATGGGCGGCCATCCCCTCGACCGACCCGTCGTCGGCATGACCGCAACACCATCGGGCAACGGATACTGGCTCGTCGCATCCGACGGCGGCATCTTAGCATTCGGCGACGCGCGGTTCGGAGGCTCGACCGGAAACCTCCGGCTCTGGTCCCCCATCGTCGGAATGACCAACGACGGCCGCAACGCCTACTGGTTCACGGGTGGCGACGGAGGGGTCTTCGCGTTCGGTGTGCCGTTCTGGGGTTCGGCCGCGGGACAAACGGGCGGAGCACCTGCCGTCGCGATCGCCCACGACTGACCCCGGCGCGGAGCAACATGCGTGAGAGACGGCCCACATGGGGCCGTCACTCACGCAAGATCGAGGATCGCTCAGGCCTGCAGCGCGCGCAGATCGCCGAGGACCTGGTCCGCGAACGCGTTGACGTCGCCGACCTCGTACGCCTTGCGGATCACGCCGTCCGGGTCGATGAGGTACGCGATCCGCTTGGCGAAGTTGACCTTGTCACTCCCCGGGTCGCGTGCGCCGTACTCGACACCGACCTGTTCGTCGTGGTCCGAGAGCAGACGGAACGGGAAGTCGAACTTCTCGCGGAACGCCTTGTTGTCGGCGGGTGTATCGAAGCTGATGCCGAGGATCTCGCACGCCAGCGTTTCGAACTCTTGGGCCTGGTCACGCAGGCCCTTTCCTTGAATCGTTCAACCGGGGGTATCAGCCTTCGGATACCACCACAACAGGACCCAACGCCCGCGCTGGTCGGAGAGCCGGACGGGGCTGCCCTCCTGATCGGGCACGTTGAAGTCGGGAGCGGGAGTGCCTTCGGAGAGCATCAGACCTTCGCTTTCTCGAGAATGTGGACGCCGCACGCCGAGCCGAGCCCTATGACGTGTGTGAGCCCGACCTTTGCACCTTCGATCTGACGGTCGCCGGCTTCGCCACGCAGGTGGGTGGTCACCTCGAAGACGTTGGCAATCCCCGTGGCACCGATGGGGTGGCCCTTGGAGATCAGGCCGCCGCTCACGTTGACCGGGATCTTGCCGTCGCGCCACGGGCCGCGCTCGTCGATGAACTTGCCGGCCTCGCCCGGCGCGCAGAGCTGCAAGTTGTCGTAGTGGATCAGCTCGGCGGTCGCGAAGCAGTCGTGCAGCTCGACGAGATCGAGGTCCTGAGGATCGACACCGGCAGTCTCGTATGCCTGCGCGGCGGCGTTCCGGGTCAGTGTGTTGACGTCCGGTTGCACCTGGGCGCGCTCCGTCCACGGATCGGTCGTGAGCACCGACGCGCTGACCTTCACTGCCCTGTCCTGTTGTTCCTTCGACAGCGTGCGCAGCTTCTCCTCGCTCACCAGCACGACGGCCGCGGCACCGTCGGTGTTCGGGCAGCACATCAGCAGCGTGTTCGGATACGACATCATCTCCGCGTCCATCACTTCCTCGAGCGTGAACGGCTTCTGGTAGTGCGCGAGCGGGTTGAGCGTCGAATGCATGTGGTTCTTCTCGGCCACCTTGGCGAACTGCTCGAAGCCGACACCATCGTGCTCGTACGCATACTCCATGCCGGCCTGCGCGAACACCCCCGGCATCAGCCCGGTGCCGAGCAGGCCTTCGACCTGCATGACCGAGCCGTAGCGACCGCTCGGCTCGTAGACCTTGCGACCGCGCTCACCCTTGCCGCCTGCACCGAGCAGGCCACCCTTGCCCATCTGCTCGACGCCGACCGCGAGGCCCATATCGGCCTCGCCCGCCTTGATCGTGAGGAGCACCGTGCGAATCGCAGTTGCACCGGTGGCGCACGCGTTGGCGACGTTGTAGACGGGGATGCCCGTCTGCCCGATCTGCTTCTGGAGCTGCTGCCCGACACCGGCCTGGGCGTTGAAGAGACTGCCGCAGCCCATCACCTCCATGTCCTGGATCGTGACGCCGCCGTCCTTCATGGCACCGAGCGCAGCCTCACTCCCCAGGTCGATCAAGTCCTTGTCGGTGTGCCGACCGAACTTCGTCATGTACGCGCCGAGGATCCAGACGGCAGGAGATGTGTCAGACATGGCAGCGAGCGTAGACCCAGGAGCCCGTGAGTCTCTACGTCACGGGCCGGTGGCCCGCGCGGCAGACGTTGGCCACCGCTTGGTCGCCCAGTGCGCGTCGACGGCCACCTGACGACCAAACGGATTTGTCGCGAGCCGCGACCGCCGCAACTGTCTGGATCAGGATGTGCCGGGTGCGGAGGTGGGCTCGAAGGCGAACGCGACGGCTTCGGTGCCGTCGTCGTCAGTGCCGGCGACGAACGTCGTGAGACGCACCGGCATGCCGAGCTTGACCTGCGCGGGATCGGGTGCCACGTTCGTGAGGTTCGCCTTGACGGCGCCACCACCGTCGAGGTCGATCAATGCGGACACGTACGGAGCGGGCACGCCCGGCACGGTGCGGTGCACGATCGTGAACGACCGCACCTTTCCTGTGGTGGCGAGCTTCCTGTGCCGGAACTCGGTACCGCCGCTCTTCGCATCCGCGTTGCGGCGGTCGAAGTACAACGCGCCGGAATCGGCCGACTCCCACGCGGTCAGATGCGGCTCACCGTCGTCGATCACGAGATAGTCGACGATCGGGATCTGCTTGCCCATGCACACCTCCACGACTCGTGCCGGCAGGCTAGCTCCGTGCGCAACGGCCCGCCGCGGGCCGGTCGTCGCGGAGCTGATGCGCGCCTCAAGGTAATTTTGTGGTGCGCGAGCGTGGCGGAACTGGCAGACGCGCCGGGTTTAGGTCCCGGTCTCGAAAGAGGTGGGAGTTCGAGTCTCCCCGCTCGCACCGCAACGATGCAGGTCAAGCAACTACGCGACGGGCGCGACAGGCCGTGTGGTCACAACGGCGTTGTGAATCAACGCGATGGCGCGCCGCGCGGCGTCGGCTTGCATCCCGGTCCCGACGTCGCCGACTGCAGCCTGCTCGATGAGATCGAAACGCTCCAGCTCGACCGCAGCTACGACTACCCGATCGTGCGCCGGCACGCCGCGCTCAACCTCGTCACCATCCTCATCATCGGCAAGCTCGTCACCTACCGAGACGATGGAACCCCAGATGAACGCCGATAGGAGGAGCTGAGACTCAGACGCGGACTGCGCCCGGCGGTAGCGGGTTGTTCCCGGCGAGCGAGCCGCGAATCTCGTCGATGGCGAGACGGATGAACGCTTGCTGGTGGTGGAACGGCTTGACTCGACCGGCGGCGATGGCCTCGGGGTGACCCGCCTGATGACCGCTGAACGCGTAGTCCATCGCCGCCTCGCTGCTCTCCCACAACGACACCGACGAAATGAACGGCGGGCGCAAGACGGCGCTCGAGAACACGTTGCCCGGCGCCTGCACAACAGCCTTCTCCGCAGGCTGGCTGGCACGGAAAAAAGGAATGAAGCGCCAGAACTTCGTCTTCGCCAAGGTGAGCACGAGCACCGGGCCGTCGTGTCGGACGTTGCGTTGCGTCGGCACGTCGTCACCGATACCGGGCCACTCGCCGTGGACGCGCAACGGCCGCGCGTGCACGACGAGCCCGCCGCCGAGCTTGGCGGCGAGCGGATGCGTCAGCTCAAACTGCTTGCGGGCGACCTCGTCCTGCCAGAACGCGATGAGCCCGACGCGCCCGGGCGACGGCCGCGCGGGCGTCGTGCCGAACTTGGCGGCAATACCGGCGTTGGCTTGCAACAGTCCCGGGATCGACGCCGGACTCGGGTGCCGGATGAGGCCAAGCGACTTCGTCGGGCGAACGTCGGCGATGTGGACGGAGACGGCGGTCATGGCTCTCCTCTGTGTCGGTCACCTCGGCGACCAATGCGCCCGAACGCGACCGTAACCCTCACCGTGTCGCGACCCGCATTCGGGTTCGAACTCGTGACGGCTAGGGCTCAAGTCCTGAGTGCGGAAGGAGGGTCGAACAGTCCCGCCGGCACCGGCGAGCCGGGCGGCGCGTGGCCGAACCAGGGTGCGGTCGCGGCCGGCGCGCTGCGGGCCATGGAACTCGACATCATCCCCAGTGGGTCGCCTTCGCCGCACGTTCGTTGTCGAGAAGAAGGTGACCGTCTAGAAGCCGTCAAGGCCTCGTCATCCGTTGGCAGGGTGCGTCCGTTGGTGACAACGGTGCGGGTAATCAGGCGGATGGCGAACACCACAATGATGAGAATCGAGGGGCCGGTGCGACGACGGCTGCGATGTTCTATCGGCGGGGCTGTGGTGGCACTCGTGGTGGCCGCGGGATGCGGCGACTCCGGCAAGCACTCGACGCAGGGGTTGACGGTACCGACGACCAGCTCAGCGAATGCATCGACGGCTCCGACGACCGACCGCATGAGCGCGGCGATCGCTGCCGCCCTTGCGATTCACAAGATTCGCCACGTCGTGGTGATCATGCAGGAGAACCGATCGTTCGACAGCTATTTCGGAACGTACCCGGGTGCGGACGGCATCCCGATGCGCAATGGTGTGCCGGACGTGTGTGTGCCCGATCCGGTGCAAAAGGCGTGCATCAGACCGTTTCCCGATCATGCGGACGTGAACGTCGGCGGTCCTCACGCGGAGGGGTCAGCACGCGTCGACATCG
>DASQHW010000417.1:0-2355 GCA_035631895.1 Acidimicrobiia bacterium
GTGCCCGGCATCCCGAGACAGCCCCACGCACCGTCGCCGGAGTGTGGACGACGAGACGCCAGGGCACCGGAACCCGCTTCACGGAGGCGTGAGAAACGGTCGCGTGGCGGTGGTCTCGCGCGACCGGTGCGCTAGGGAATCGTGGGCATCTGGCCCGCGTTCTCCTGCGCTTCCCGGGCCGCGCTCTCGGTTTTCTCGTGCGCGGCGTTCTCGTTGGAATGGCACGTCCCCGTCGCCGAGGTACCGCTCGGCGCCGCAGCACCGCTGGACGCCGTGGTGCTCGTCGTCGCGGCGCTACTGGAGGACGGAGCCAGCACAGTCGCGCCGAGCAGACCGCCGGTTGCCATGGAACCGAGCACCATCGAGACGAGAACTGCCTTTCGGGGTGTCTTCATCGTCATCACTTCCTTGGTTGTGCTTTCGCGTTTCGAAAGCTTCGCCAAGCCTCGACCCGGCAGGTAAGGCGCGCCCTACGCGGATCTTGGAACTCCGGCACAAGATCCTGTGCGTTCGATATGTGACGGTGAACACGGACCGAGAACACGACAGGACGCGTGCGCCTCACTCGGCGGCGCGCAGAGCCAATGCAGGGCGTAGTCGCCCTGCCCGTCGGGCCGCGACGAGCGTCGAGGCGAGGGTCGCGGCGAGGACCGCCGCGACGATTGCGAGGAGCGGCAGGACGGGTGCGCTGAACGCAAGTGGCTGACCGAGACTCCCGCGCGCGGCGAGCCGCCAGGCAACGAGACAACCCGTGAGCACGCCGGTGAGCATGCCTTCCAGCGCGATTGTCACGGCCTCGATCGCGTACGACCGACGAATGGTGACGCGACTGAAGCCGAGCGCTCGCAGCAGGGATATCTGCTGTCGGCGTTCGCGCACGCGGTCGACCATGAGGACGGAGATGCCGGCGAGCACGGCGACGAGACCGACGGCTGCATAGCCGGCAGAGAGGTCCAGGAATTGACGTTGTGCCGAGAGGCTCTCCCGGGCCAATGCATCGAACGACCGCGCGTACGTGCCGTTCGGCAGATGGGTGCCGTCGATGATCGCGGCCAGCACGTCGGGGTTCGCATCGGGACGGGTTGCGACGAACAACACGTTCGTCGCCGCGGGACCACCGGCGAGCTCCTCGACCAGCGACCTTGCGACATAGATGTGATCCGTTCCGGCATAGCGGGCCGCTGCCGCGATCCCCGCGACAATGAGCGACCGAGCACGACCCGTCGTGGGGTTGCGAAGCTGCACGACGTCGCCCACCCGGAGCGCACCCTTTGAAAGCCCGCTCTGACGGTCCGCCCGAAGATCGCGACCGACGATCAGCGTGTCCGGGTCGCGCACGACGGTCCGATACGCGTCGACATCCGAGCCGTTCCTCGCGCCGGGTTCCGTGAGCGGCGGCGCACCGTGCCCGACGAACCCGGCATCGATCCCCATGACGGTCACGCCCTGGGACGCAACCGCATGCCCGGTTCGTATCTCGGCATTGAGCGCCGCCACAGGGGTGACACCGACGACGCCGGGAAGCCGCGCGACATCGTTCGGGGAAACGGGCTGCGCGGGATTCGAGGTCACTTCCAGATCCGCGCCCCCGGAGAGCCGTCGTCCGAGCGCGGCGACATCATTGGCGTACAGGTGTGCGACCGTGACAAGCAGGCTGATCGTGAACACGACCACGGCGTACATCGTGGTGATGAGGAATGTCCGCCGACGTGCCGTCCCGGCATACGCGAGCCCGAGCACGATCGGTAGCGCGCGAGGTGGCGACCCGGCAAGGACACCTCTCGTCAAGGGGCGCCGGACAGCGTTCGCAAGCGCCAGCGCACAGGTAGTCGTCACGACACCCTCGACGATGATGACGGCGATGTCGAGGCCCGTGAACGCGCGCGGCACGACGTTCATCGACAGCACGGCCCAAGCGAGTGTGTCGGCGCACGCCACCAGCACCAGCGCGGGGGCACGCGACGGTGTGTAGAGGATCAAGACGATCCCGGCCGCAACCGCCGCAGGACCGGCGACGATCGCAATTGCGTTCGTCACGATCACGCCGACGGCCGCCAACGCGATACCACCGGCGCAGAGCGCGGCGCCGGCGCCGGCGAGCACGCGACGGCTCGGCTGCAACGGCGGGTGCTCGATCCTGCGGATGAGCCGCACGACGTTGCCCCGTGCCGCCAAGACGGAAGTGAGCACGATGACGATGAGGGAGACTCCCAAGACGACCAAGCAGCTCTGCACGACGCTCGACACGCGGGCTGCTGTGATGAGATCGACTCCACCCGCGGTACGAGTCGCGAGGACGTCGCGCGCGAGCAGTACGACAACGAAGCCCATCCCGACGCCGGCGGCCGCCCCTAC
>DASQHW010000418.1:0-2563 GCA_035631895.1 Acidimicrobiia bacterium
GATCTGCGCGCGTATGCAGAAGCGAGTCACGCGGGAGTTCCGACGGTGCTGTCGTTGCCGGCACGTGCGGCGATCGACGGGCACAACTCCCCGCCCCTCGTCGTACGCGAACCCGATCAGCCCGAGCAATGGATGGCCGCGTTGCGACACGTCCTCGACAGTCCGCCGAGGCGCGCGGCGCGCTCCGAAGAGGCAAGCGATCGCTCGAACGCAGTCGACGGCGCGGCGGCATCGAAGACGGTCGTGAACCGGCTCGTCGGCTGGGCGCTCTACGAGAGCAACCGATGAAGCCACACACGCCGGTCACGGTGATCGTGCCCGTCTACCGCGGCGTCGAGGATGTCCGACGATGTCTCGAGAGCGTCATCAGACATGCCGAGGGCACCGGAGTGCCGTTCGAGCTCATCGTCATCGACGACGGCTCGCCGGAGCCCGCAGTGTCCGCGTATCTCGACGGTTTCGGCTCGAGACCTGCACCGGTTCCGGTGACCGTGCTCCGCAACCACGAGAATCTGGGGTTTGTCAAGACCGTCAATATCGGGCTTCGGCAAGCGAACGCAGATGTCGTGATCCTCAACGCCGACACGGCGGTCACCGCGGGCTGGCTCGATCGGCTCGCGGACGCGGCTGCGCTCCCCGACGTCGCAACCGTGACGCCACTCGCGAATCACGGATCGATCTGCACGCTGCCCCAGACCGTGATCGACGAATTCGAGCTCGACACACCGACGCCCCGCATCGACGAGTGTGCGGCGTTCGTCGCCGAGCACTCGCTGGCCTTGCGACCCGAAGTGATCACCGGCGTCGGTTTCTGTATGTACACCACCCGTCAGGCGCTCGACGCCTGCGGGCTCCTCGACGAGGAGACCTTCGGTCGCGGCTATGGCGAGGAAGTCGACTTCTGTCTGCGGGCAACACGCCTCGGGATGCGGCACCTCATAGAGGATTCGACCTTCGTATTCCACCGCGGCGGCGGCTCATTCGGTGACGACGACCAACGCGAGGGCTGGCGACGTAGTTCGGCGATCCTCGATGGTCGTTATCCGTTCTTCCGTCCGACGAACCGGCGTGAACGGCTCAACGATCCCTTGCACGTGCCGTACGCCGCGCTGGAGCTCGGATTGCGCGAGCGCCGCGTCGCCCGACCTCATGTACTGCACGTGGTGCACAGTCCTCCGGGCGCGACGGGCGGTACCGAAGCGTTCATGGAGGCACTGATGAACGCGCTCGACGACGAATTCGATTTCTCCATCATGCACCCCGTGTCGTCGGGCTTCGTGCTGCATTCGCGCTGGGACGTCGGCACCGGCGTGCCCGTCGAGCGGGAATTCTTCCTACCCGGCGGCCCGCAGCAAGTGACGCGGATAAGTGACGAGATGGCAGGCGCCGCGCTTTCGATGGCGCTCGACATGTTCCACTTCGACGCCGTGCACATCCATAATCTCATCGGGCACTCGCTCGCGCCGCTCGAGGTGCTCGCCGACTTCCCGGGTCAAGTGATCTGTTCGGTCCACGACCTCTTCCTCGCGTGCCCCAACTTCTCGTTGCTGTACAAGAGAGTCGATCCGTGCGGCATCCCGGACGATCTCTCGGTATGCAGCCGCTGTCTGGAGTCGATCGCGGCATCGCCCATGCCCGGTTCGCCGATGAATCCGCGTCTCTCGATTCGTTACCTCCGCGACTTCCGTGCAACGGCGACGGAACGCCTCGACACCGTCGACACATGGGTGTTCGCGAGCCAGAGCGCCGCTGACTACTTTCTCCGCGTCTACGACCCGCCGCCGTCCCGCGTCGAGCTCATCGAGCACGGCTCGGTCATACGGCTCGGTCGACGCGGGCGTGAACCCGATCTCGGTCTCATCTTCGACGAGCCCCTACGCGTCGCGTTCGTGGGGCTCGGATGGGGGAAGAAGGGCCTCGACGCCGTCAACGCGTTGGTCGAGGCGTTCAGTAAGTCGTCGGTGGAGATCCATCACTTCGGCGAGCTGAAGGAGCCGGCTTCCGCGCAGTTGCACTCGCACGGTCCCTACGACCACGAGTACCTACCCGAGCTGTTGCGGCGAGCAGGCATTCAGGTCGTGTTGCTTCCCGGTCCGTATGCCGAAACGTTCGGCATCGTCATGAGTGAATCGCTTGCCGCCGGGCTCCCCGTCATCGGTGCGCATTACGGCGCGCTCGGCGAGCGCATTCGCGCGTACGGGGTCGGTTGGACCATCGAGCCGATGGATCACGAGGAGATCGCCGCCCTGATCGACCGCCTCGACCGCTGCCGCGACGAGGTGCTGCGGGTCACCAGGCGCGTGCTCCAAGTTCCGCTCGAAACCGTCGCCGACACCGCGCACCGCTACGCATAGCTGTATCGCGGGTCCCGCGAGGCGGAGGTCAACGTCGCCGGCGCGATCCTCTGACCCGAGGCGTTGTGACGGACTCAGCTCGATCGGCCGGTCGCCTTGCGCCAGCCGCCGCGCGCGGCCTTGCCGAAGAGGATGCGCCCGCCGCGCCCGAAGCCCTCGCGCGTGAGGACGGCCCGTACCCTCTTGACTCGGGTCGACGGCGAGGCGAG
>DASQHW010000419.1:0-5672 GCA_035631895.1 Acidimicrobiia bacterium
AGCCGCCGCGCCCGAGCGTGGTGATGTCGCGTGCGGTCGAGACGCCCTGGAATCCGGCGACGATCGCGACCTTGCCCGCGGCGAGCGCGTCGCGGATTCGGTCGGCGCGCACCTCGATGATCTTCGCCTTGCCGTGATCGGTATCGGTAACGATGCCTGCCTGACTGCCGGTGAAGCTCACCGCGGGCTGGCCGAGGTCCTCGACCGCCATCGAGAGCAACGCCATGGAGATCCGCTCCCCTGCGGTCAGCAACATGTCCATCTCTCGTCCGCCGGGGCGGCCGGCGACGTCGTGGGCGAGCCGGACGAGATCATCGGTCGTCTTGCCCATCGCCGACACGACGACGACCACGTCGTCGCCCGCCCTGCGCGTTCGCACCACGTGATCGGCCACTGCACGGATCCGGTCGGGATCCGCCACCGAGGTGCCGCCGAACTTCTGTACGACCAACGCCACGGCATTCAAGGCTACCGGCGGCTCGCGCCGCACCCGGACGGGATTCCGCGGGCTGTACATTCCAAGGCCGTGCCCAGTCAGGACAAGCGTCTCCGTAAGAAGGAAAACGCGCGCTTGGCGCGCGAGGCCCGCATTGCTGCCGAGAAGCGCCGGCGGCTGCTGCGCTCCGCCCGCAACGCCGCGATCGCCGTGGCCGCCTTCGCGCTGATCATCCTGATCGTCAATCTGATGAGCGGCGGCAGCAAGAAGAGCGCCTCCAACACGTCGACCACGACCACACCGACGACCGCGGCGACGACCGCCGTGCCGCTGCCCGCCGGTTGCGTCAAGACGGTCCCCAAGGCGACTCGAAAGCCAACGAACTTGAAGGCGCCGGCGATGACAATCGATCCGAACAAGAAGTACACCGCGACGCTTTCGACAACCTGCGGTCAAGTCACGATCGCACTCGACGCAAAGGCAGCGCCGAAGAGTGTCAACAACTTCGTGTATCTTGCTCGGCAAGGCTTCTACGACGGCCTGAAATGGCATCGCGTCGCCAATGACCCTCCCGTCATTCAAGGCGGCGACCCGAAGGGTGACGGCAACGGCGGCCCCGGCTACACGACGACCGTTGAACTCCCGCAGGATGGCAAGTACCCACAAGGCGCGGTTGCATGGGCGAAGACCGGGAACGATCCCGATGGTTCGGCGGGCTCGCAGTTCTTCATCGACACCGGCGATGCGAGCGGCATCGGCAGCCACTACGGCTACATCGGCAAGGTGAGTACCGGCTTCGACAACGTGAAGAAGATGGGCACACTCGTCGATCCCGCAAGCCAGACAGGTGCGCCTGCGCAGCCGCTCTACATCCTGAAGGTCACGATCACCGAGTCGTAGCGGCCTCGGCGAGGTCGATAGAGCTACCGGGCTTGGCGGTCTTGGGCTTGGCGTCCTTGCGGTAGAGGGTGACCCGCCCCGCGCCGACGACCTCCCACGCGTTCATGCCTTCCCGCACGAGGGCGGTGTGCTCGTCGACGCCCACCAGCACCGCGTTTGCAGACAGCAGATCGATCGAGCGCTCGCGAATGTGTTCCGCGGCGGTGCCGTGGTACGGGAACACCGCCAGACCTTGTACGAGCCCGAGGCCGACGGTGTACGCGCCGCCGCGGGGATCGACCATCGGGTCGCAGAGCACAGTCGCACCTGCCCCGGAGGCGGCGCGCACCGCGCCCTGCTCGTACGCGCGCACGACGGCTTCCCACAAGGCGCTCGCCTTGAGGACCGATCGGAGGTGCAGCGGCGAACCGTCGCCGATGTAAACGAACCGTGCGCGGGCAACCGCCGCGACATTGGCATCGGCCTCGGCGTCACGACGGTTCAGCACCATCAGGCCGCGCGTCGTGGCGCCGAGGGAACCGAACCACGCGGTGGCCCGCTCGACGACCCGCTCCGGGTGCTCGAATGCGGCGGCGGTCGGCAGGACGAGGACCTCGCTGCCGCCTGACCGTTCGAGCAGCCGCGTGTCGAGCCCGCGGCAGGGCTCGGTCCATTCACCGCCTCCGACGAGCGCGAGCGTTCCCGCCTGCTTGGTCACGGCGGTGATCCTACGAGTGGCGCCCTACCGGGACGCCGACCCGCGTGTGGCCGGGCGCGCCTACCCGCCGGTAGCCTCTCGTCCCTCGCAGCGAGGGAGATCGGATGGGGGTCAAGCGAATCGGGATCGTGGGCTCGGGGATCATGGGTTCGGGGATCGCCGAGGTTGCCGCGAAGTCCGGCATCGAGGTGGTGCTGCGCAGCCGGGCCCAGAGCACCGCCGACAAGATGGTCGCCGGGCTCGAGAAGTCGCTGAACAAGCAGGTCGAGCGCAACAAGCTCGACGCCGCCGAGCGCGACGCCGTCCTCGCCCGCGTGCGGGCGGTCACGGACCTGCGTGAGCTCGGTGAGTGCGACCTGGTGATCGAGTCGATCGTCGAGGACCTGGAGACCAAGAAGCATCTCTTCACCGATCTGGACCGGATCTGCCCGGACCACACGATCATCGCGACCAACACGTCGACGCTGCCCGTGGGCGAGATGGCAATGAACCCCGGCCCGCCCGACAAGGTCTGCGGCATCCACTTCTTCAACCCCGCGCCGATGATGACGCTGGTCGAGGTGGTGCGCGCGATCACCACGAGCGACGACACGATCGACGAGGCCGTCGCCTTCGCCACCGCATGTGGCAAGAACGCGGTGCAGGTGAGAGATCAAGCCGGGTTCATCGTGAACGCGCTGCTGTTCCCCTACCTGAACAACGCGGCGAGGCTGTACGACGCCGGCGTGGCCACCCGCGACGACATCGACGCCGCGATGAAGGGCGGCTGCAACTTCCCGAGGGGGCCCCTCGAGCTGCTCGACCTCGTCGGTCTCGACACCAGCCTGGCGATCCTCGAAGCCCTCTATGCCGAGTTCAAGGACCCGAACTACGCGCCTGCGCCCGTCCTGCGGCGCATGGTGAGCGCCGAGCGGCTGGGGCGCAAGACCGGCGCCGGCTTCTACGACTACAAGCGCTAGGACACTGCCCGGAGGCTCGACTTCCGGTCCGGCCGAGATATCCGGGACAATGGTGTGATGGCCGAGCGCGATCGTCCCTGGCTGATCCGGACCTACTCGGGGCACTCTTCGGCGCGCGCGTCCAACGAGCTGTACCGGACAAATCTCGCCAAGGGCCAGACGGGCCTGTCGGTCGCCTTCGACCTCCCCACACAGACCGGCTACGACCCGGACGATCTGCTCGCGAGAGGGGAAGTGGGCAAGGTCGGCGTGCCGGTGCCGCACCTCGGCGAGATGCGCACGTTGTTCGACGGCATCCCGCTCGGCGAGATGAACGCGTCGATGACGATCAACGCAACGGCGATGTGGTTGCTCGGGATGTATCTCGCCCTCGCCGACGAGCAGGGCGTACCACACGAGCAACTTGCCGGTACGACGCAGAACGACATCTTGAAGGAGTACCTGTCCCGCGGCACGTACATCTTCCCGCCGGAGGCGTCGAAGCGACTCACCGTCGACCTCATCGTGTACACGGTGAAGCACGTCCCGAAGTGGAATCCGATCAACGTCTGCCCGTACCACCTGCAAGAGGCAGGGGCGACGCCGGTCCAGGAGATCGCGTACGGCCTCGCGAATGCGATCGCCGTGCTCGATGCGGTGAAGGAGTCCGGGCAGATCCCCGAGGACCAGTTCCACGAGGTGTTCGGTCGGATCTCGTTCTTCATCGACGCCGGCGTCCGCTTCGTCGAAGAGATGTGCAAGATGCGCGCGTTCACACGGATGTGGGACCGCATCGGCAAGGACGACTATCACGTCGACGAGGAGAAGCTGCGCCGGTTCCGATACGGCATGCAGGTCAATTCACTCGGGCTCACCGAGGAGCAGCCCGAGAACAACGTGCAGCGGATCGTGCTCGAGATGCTCGGTGTCACGTTGTCGAAGGACGCCCGCGCGCGCTCCATACAACTCCCCTGTTGGAACGAGGCACTGGGTCTGCCGACGCCCTGGGACCAGCAGTGGTCGCTCCGCATCCAGCAGGTGCTCGCCTACGAGACGGACCTGCTCGAGTACGGAGACCTGTTCGAGGGCTCCGTCGTCGTCGAGCAAAAGGTGGCGGAGCTCGTCGAAGCGGCCGAGAACGAGCTCCAGTGGGTCCGCGACGGCGGCGGATCGTTCGAGATGATCGACGAGATGAAGGGCCGGCTCGTGCAGTCGCACGCCGAGCGCGTGCGCCGGATCGAATCCGGAGACCTCAAGGTCGTGGGTGTCAACTCCTTCACTGAGACCGAGCCGTCCCCACTCGCCGCGATCGCACGGCGCGGCGGCATCGTGACCATCGACCCCGAGGTGGAGCAGACGCACGTCGACGCGATCAAGGCGTGGCGCTCGGCGCGCGACCAGACGGCGGTGGATGCGGCGCTGGTCGAGCTCCGGCGGGTGGCGGCGACGACCGAGAACCTGGTGCCCGCGACGATCGCGCTCGCGAAGGCCGGAGGCACCGTGGGCGAATGGGCCGGGGCACTGCGCGAGGTGTTCGGCGAGTACCGCGCGCCGACCGGTGTCAGCGCCGTCGCGGTACGGCCGGGCGCCGAGATGGAGGACGTCCGGCGCCACGTCCAGGCGGTCGCCGCGCGAACCGGCGGCCCCATCCGGCTCCTCGTCGGCAAGCCCGGCCTCGATGGCCATTCGAACGGTGCCGAGCAGATCGCCGTCGCGGCACGGGACGCCGGGATGGAGGTCGTGTACCAGGGCATCCGGCTCACACCGGCCGAGATCGCGGCCGCGGCACGGGACGAGGACGCCGACGTCGTCGGACTCTCCATCCTGTCGGGCTCCCACCTCGACCTCGTGCCCGAGACCGTGCGCGCGCTTCGTGACCTCGGCGTGGATGCGTCCGTCGTCGTCGGTGGCATCATCCCGGACGCGGACCGCGCGCAGCTGGAAGCCATGGGAGTCGCACGCGTGTACACGCCGAAGGATTTTCGGCTGGCGGCGATCATGCGCGACATCGCCGACCTGGCCGACGCGAGGCGTTCGTCCCCTCAGGCCGGGGCGGCGACCGGCCGATGAAGGCTCCAATGCACGACCTGCGACTCGTCGTTGCCGCCGCGGGCGGCATTGCCGCCCTGGCCGCCGGCGCCGTAGGCGTCGCGCTCGACTCCCCCGCGTTCGCAGTCGTCGCCGGAGCGGCCGGCGTCATTGCCGCGATCGCGGGTGTCGCGCTGGGCGCGCGGGCGCGTCGAAGTGAGGATCGGCTCGTGCACGCAGAAGACGAGATCCGCGCGGTCCGCCGGGAACTGGCGTCGATCAATGCGGTCCTGCAGGAAGAAGCGAGCCGGCGAATGGCCGAGGACGAGCTGGGACGGCCCGGACCGGCCGAGCTGACGCGCCCGGTCGGCGAGCAGGCATTCGACACCGCGACCGGCCTCTACGACGAGAAGTACTTCGCGGTGCTCGTGCAGCAGCAGGTCGCCGCCGCGAGGCGTTCACTGCGCCCGATCTCCGTGATCATCTTCGAGATCGACAGCCTCGGCGACGCAGAGCGGGCGACACGCTCGCAAGCCCTCGGCGTCGTCGGTGATGTCGTGCGGCGAACGTTGCGCGAGAGCGACGCCGCGTGCCGCCTCGGTGATCTGATGGTCGGTGCGATCCTGGAGGACACGCCGGAAGCCGGCGCAGTGTGGGCAGCGGAGAGAGTGCG
>DASQHW010000420.1:0-3793 GCA_035631895.1 Acidimicrobiia bacterium
CCTGGCTCCGCTGCATCCGCACGCTTACACGGCTCCTTCGCTGCGCCATCCCTGGCTCCGCTGCATCCGCACGCTTACACGGCTCCTTCGCTGCGCCATCCCTGGCTCCGCTGCATCCGCACGGTCAAGAAGGTAGTTTCCGGCGCCGATGGACTTCGAGTTCTCCGAGGAGCAGGAGATGTTGCGCACGTCCGTGCGCGCATTCCTGGCCGACAAGTGCCCGATCAGCGCGGTACGCGCCGCGTACGGGACCGCCACCTTCGACGACCGTTCGGTCTGGGACGGTCTTGCAGAGCTCGGAGTCCTCGAGCTCGGCATGGTCGACGCCGCGGTCGTGCTCGAGGAGCTCGGCCGCGCCGTGTCGCCGGCGCCGTACGCATCCTCCGTCATCGGCGCGCGCTCGCTGCTTCCCGACCTTGCCGGCATCGGCACGGTCGCGATCTACGAGACCGGCACCCGATACGACTGGGCACGTCCGCAGACCCGCGCGATCCGCGACGGAGAGATGTGGCGCCTCGACGGCACCAAGGTGCACGTCGCCGACGCCACCGCGGCCGACGTGTTCGTCGTGACCGCACGCGACGACGCGGGCGATCTTCAGCTCTTCGAGACCGCGTCCGCCGCGGCGACCGTCGAGCCGTCGGCGTCGATCGACGGTTCCCGGAAGCAAGGTGTCGTCGTGCTCGACGGGAGCCCCGCCCGGCGCCTCCCGCATCGCGACCCGCATGCGGCGGTCACCCGGATGCTCGACCGTCTGGGCGTCGCGTATGCCGTCGACGGAGTCGGCGCGGCACAACGGTCACTCGAGCTCGCGGTCGAGTACGCCAAGGAGCGGGTCCAGTTCGACAGGCCGATCGGCGCCTTCCAAGCCGTGCAGCACCTCTGCGCCGACATGCTCCGCACCGTCGAGCTCGGGCGGGCGGCGGCGTACTACGCGTGTTGGGCACTCGAGGAAGCCTCGCCGGAAGAGGCCCATCGCGCTGCGACGCTCGCACGCGCGTATGCCGCCGACGCCTTTCCCCAAGTCGGCGGCACCGCGATCCAGGTGTTCGGCGGCATCGGCTTCACCTGGGAGCACGACATCCACCTCTACTTCAAGCGGCTGCTCACGTTGTCGGTGCTGCTGGGGAGCGCAGGCGATCATCTCGAAGAGCTCGCGACAATCGCGATCGAATAGTGCCGAGCCGACGCCGTCGCCTGTTCGTGCTGGCCCCGGCCGTCGTCCTGGCGATGTGGGCTGCATTCCAGGTCGGGCACGTGACCCGACACGATCTCGGCGCGACGCCGGACTCGGCGATCTACCTCGGCACCGCCGACAACCTCCGTCACGGGCACGGGCCCACCGTGCCGTTCACGTTCTTGTGGGATGACTATTCGCCACGCGAGGCGGTACGTCACCGCGCGCACATCTGGTCGTCGCACTTCCCGCCCGCCTATCCGGCATCCCTCGCAGCGGCCTCGATCGTGGGGGGCGATTCGCGCGGCGCAGCGCGGGGCGTCGACATCGTGTGTGTCGCGCTGAACGTCGTGCTCGTGGGCGTCCTCACCGCGCGGATGACGAAGTACCGCTCGGTGATCGTCGCCACGATCGCACCGGCCGTGATGCTCTTCGTGGTCGACGCGGTACCGGTGCCACTCGGTGGCGTGGGTTGGTTCGGGAGCCATATCTCGATCGCGAGTGAGCCACTCTTCGCCGCGTTGTTCACGGCGGCCCTCATCGTCACGGGCGCCGCGATCACCGCGGAGGGCCGGCAGGCGAACCTCGCACTGGCAGGCGCAGCGGCGATGGCCGCGGGCACCCTGTTGACGCGCTACAACGGCATCGCCGTGGTGATGACAGTTGCCATCGCGCTCGTGTGGTTCGACAGGGCACGCCCACTCCCCGAACGTCTGCGGCGCAGCGCGATCTTCGCGACGGCAGCAACGGCGCCGATCGTGCTCTTCGTCCTCGTCGTCGCGGCGAACGGAGGCGGCGGCGCACGCGTGTTCGCCTATCACAACCTCGGGGGCGTCACCCGGGGCTCGCTTCGTCTCATCGGCGCGAGCATCGTTCCCGCGACCTGGCCCGAAGCAGCGCACATTGCGACCACACTCGTGCTACTCGCGGTCACGGTGATCGCCGCCACATGGTTGCCACACGTCGAGGGCTTCTGGCAGCGTGACCACCAGGGCACTGTCCTGCTGCGATGCTGCCTGTTGAGCATCCCGATCTACATCTTCGTCATCTGGTTCGCGCGGACGTTTCTCGACCACGGCGTCAATGTCGCGCCTCGCTACTTCGTCGGTCTACGTGGGATCTGGACGGCGGTGTTCGTCGCCGCCTGCTACCGCGTCGTGTCGACGTATGTCGCGCCGGTCGCAGTCTCGGTCGCGCTCGCCGTTGCCGTCACACTCGTCGCGCACAGCGACTGGACCTTTACGCGCCTCTGGTGGCGGACCCTTCCCGCGCGCACGACCTCGACCGTCGAACAGACGATTGCTGCGCTGCCGCGTCAGACGCTGCTCGCCACCAGCGTGCCGGAGCGCATCTACCTGACGACGAAACGGTCGTCGGTGCTCCTGCCGTCGCGGACGGTGTACCTCACCGGGAACACCAACGACAGCTTCGGACGGCAGGTCGACGAGTACGTGGGCCTGCTGCGATCGCACGCCGCCTATGTGCTCTGGGTGCCGCCGTTCGATCCGATCGTGACGCCGGAGGAGTTGGGCCGGCGGCTGGATCTCCGCGTCGTGGCGCGCGGAGGTGACGAGACGCTCTACCGGGTGGTGTCCTCGCCGTAGACGGTGCTACTCGCGAACCAGCAGCATGCAGCCGCAGGTGTTGCCGCCACCGGCAGCGATGACGCCGATCTCGGGAGGTGTCGCGATTTGACGCTCCCCCGCCTGTCCCCACATCTGGGTCGCGCCTTCGTGCAGGAAGCCGTAACCGTGCAGGCGCCCGGACGACAGCTGGCCGCCGTGCGTGTTGAGCGGAAGGCGACCGTCCCTGGCGATGTTTCGGCCGCCTTCGATGAACGGGCCGCTCTCGCCGATGCCGCAGAGGCCGAGTGCCTCGAGCCACGACATCGTGATCCAGGAGAAGCCGTCGTACAGCTGTGCCATCTGCACGTCCGACGGCTTCAGGTCCGTGCGTTCCCAGATCTGCTTGCCGGCAGCGCGGTTCGCCATCGTCGACAGGTCCTCGAACTGGTCCCACGAGGGGCGCCCGTCGATGCGGGTCCCGACGGCCTCGACACGCAGCGGCGCGTTCGGCATGTCCTTGGCCCGGTCGCGTCGCGACACGATGACCGCGGTGGCGCCGTCACACGGCACGTCGCAGTCGTACAGGCAGAAGGGTGTCGAGATCATCCGCACCGACATGTAGTCGTCGAGTGTCATCGGGTCGCGATAGATCGCCTTCGGATTGAGCTCGGCATTGCGCCGGGCGTTCAGCGCGATCCATGCGAGCTGCTCGCGAGTGGTGCCGTACTGGTGGAAGTGACGCTGCGCGAACATTGCGATCCAGATGGCCGCCGACGGCGCGCTGAACGGCAGGTTGTTCTCCGTGTAGCCGGACGCCTTGAAGGTGCCACCGCCGCCCCCGCCTCCGGGCATCACCGACGACCGCCCCTTATCGCCCTGGGCCGTGCCTTCGTACACCGAGCGGAAGCACAACACGTGGGTGGCGAGGCCCGACGCCACCGCCAGGCACGCGTTGATCACCGACCCGAGCTGACCCGACGTCTCGAGCCCGCTGTTGTACCACCCGCACTTCAGGCGCAGCGCGTCCATGACCTCGTACGCGCCCGCACCG
>DASQHW010000421.1:0-2417 GCA_035631895.1 Acidimicrobiia bacterium
CGTCGAGCGCGCGCAGGATGATCTCGAGCGCACTGGTTCCCGAGCTCACCGCGACGGCATGGCCGACCTGAAGGCGGGCCGCGAACGCCTCTTCGAGCTCACGGCCGATCGCCCCGAGGGTGAGCTGCCCGGTGGCGAGCGCGTGGTCGATGCGCGCCAGGATCTCGGCGCGGTCTTCGTCCGGGAAGTACACCCGGGCAGGGGGCACGCGCATAACGGGAGAATCTATCGAAGCTCGGTCGCACGGGCTCGTATACCTTGTATTTCGCACCAAAGCGTTGCACGCCTTTACCAGTGCTATACGTTCGCCCGTGCCCAGTCCTGTGGTGCTGATCGGTCTGATGGGCTCCGGCAAATCCACGGTGGGCCCGAGGCTGGCCGGGCGGCTCGGACTCCCGTTCGCGGACAACGACGCCATCCTCCTCAGACGATCGGGCCGTACCGCGCGTGACATCGAGCAGTCGGAAGGATTCGACGCGCTGCACCGCGCCGAGGCCGATGCGCTGCTCGAAGCGTTGCGGACCCCGGCCGTGATCGCCGCGGCGGCCGGAGCTGTGCCCGAGCCGGATGTCGCACGCGCGCTACGCGGCGCCGAGGTCGTGTACCTCCGGGCGGATCCCGACGTCCTGGCCGGACGCTTGCTACACGACGACGGCTACCGGCCGATCGGGCGTGATCCTCACGAGCTGCTCCGAGAGCAGTTCCGGCAGCGTGACGACGCCTATCGCGCGGTGGCCTCGCTCGTCGTCGACGCGACGGCTCCCGTCGACGACATCGTGGAACGGATCATCTCGGCGGTTGCACCATGAGGAAGTCGTACGCTTCACGCGTGGCGAACCCGACGGCTTCGTACACGCGGATCGCGCCGACGTTCTCGCTCGCCACATGAAGTATGGCGGTCTCACCGCGCGCTTCGATGACGGCTGCGATCGCGCGCACGAGGCGCGTCGCGAGGCCCCGCTTGCGGACGGCGTCGTCGGTGCAGACCGCGCTCACCTCCGCGTAGCCGGCGAGGTGGATGCGCTCGCCTGCCATCGCGACGAGGTTGCCGTCTTCCCGGAGACCGAGGTACGTGCCGAGCTCGACGGTGCGTGCGAAGAACGGGCCCGGCCGGGTACGCCCGACGAGCGCGAGCATGTCGGGCACGTCGTCCTTCGTCAGCCGGACGGCGTCGGCATCGGGTTCGCCGATCGCGCCGGTCGCGACCATCTGCAACCCCTGGAGGCGCATCGGCACGCTCCATTGGTCGGGGACTTCGAGGTCGTCACTGCGGAACACGACCGCCGCGCCCCCCGGACCGACGAGCCGGCCGAGCGCCTCCCATTCGTCGGGAGCATTGTCGGGCATCGCCGCAAAGGGGGCCACATCGGGTTCGTAGCGGGCTGCGGCGCCGGTGCCTTCGGAGAATCGGGCGTGCGGGCCGGTCAACGCGTGCCATACGGGGTTGTCGAGCGGCTCCATGTCCGCGATGGTGTCATGGTGACACTCGCCGATGCGTCGATTTTCGAGCATGTCGAGCGCATCGATGCCGACGGTTACACCATCGTCGAAGATGCGATCGAGCCGTCGCTCGTCTGTGATCTGCGCGACACCATTCGGCGGCTGGAGCGCGAGCTGGACGTGCGTCCACGTGAGACGATGGCCGAGGGCCACGCGACGATGCGGATGTACAACCTGCTCGCGAAGGACCCGCTGTTCCAGGCGATGCCCGTGCACCGGAGCGTGCTCCCGATCGTCGAACGCATGCTCGACCGAGGCTGCCTGTTGAGCGGCATGACCGCGATCGACATCGGGCCCGGCGAGCATCCGCAACCGATGCACGGTGACGACATCGTGATGTCGCGTCACCTGCAGCGTCCGCACGCGCCGATGATGGTGACGAGCATGTGGGCATTGACCGATTTCACCGCCGCGAACGGCGGCACGTGCTTCGTGCCCGGGTCCCATCGCTTCCCGCGCAGCGCCGACGCCCCGGGCGCGCTCGACGACGTCGAAGTCCGTGCGCTCGAGATGCCTGCCGGCGCAGTCATGATCTTCCACGGATCGCTGTGGCACGGTGGCGGCGCCAACACCACTGCCGCGGAGTGGCGTCTCGGCGTCAACGTGCAGTACTGCCCCGGCTTCGTGCGCCAGCAGCAGAACCCGTATCTCGGCATCCCGCCGGAGCTCGCGGCGGGGTTCCCGGACCGCTTGCTCGAGCTCCTCGGCTACCGGCTGTACAAGGGGATCATGGGCCACATCGACGGCCGCAGCCCCGGCGAAGTCGTGTTCGGCGACCGGATGGCAGAGACGGCGTACCGCGACAGTGAGCGACGCGGAACCCGGCCGATGGCCGGCGATGTCTCCGGCGATCGCTGAACGTCGTTCGATGTTCGGCGATTACTACGACGAGGACGCGATACGAGTCGTCTCGGTCG
>DASQHW010000422.1:0-1673 GCA_035631895.1 Acidimicrobiia bacterium
CGTCGCGTTCGGTTTCGGCTCGCACTACTGCCTCGGTCAGGCGCTGGCGCGACTGGAGCTGAAGGTGATGTTCGAACAGCTGCTCGCGCGCATGCCGGACATCGAGCTCGCGGCCGAGAAGGATGCCGAGACGTTCTCGAACGCCGCCGGCAGCCGGCCCGTGAACGGCCCCATCCCCATGATGATCGACATGGACGACCCCGAGCACTGGAAGCGCCGCAAGCTCGTCAACAAGGGATTCACGCCACGGCGCATACGCGAAAGCGAGGAGGAGATCAGGAAGGCGTGCGACGAGATCATCGACGCGGTGTGCGAGCGTGGTGAGTGCGACTTCGTGACCGACATTGCCGCGCCGCTGCCGATGATGCTCATCGGCGACATGCTCGGGGTCGCACCCGAAGACCGCGGTGATCTGCTGCGGTGGTCGGACGACATGGTGAGCGCGCTGAGCGGGAGCGCGACCGAGGAGCAGCTGCTGCGGTCCGTGCAGGCGATGGAGGGCTATACCGCGTTTTGTACGCACGCGGTCGCCGAGCGTTTGGCGAGGCCGACGGACGATCTCATGAGCGTGCTCGTGCACGCCGAGGTCGACGGCGACCGCCTGTCACCCGACGACGTGCTGCACGAGTCGCTCCTCATTCTCGTGGGCGGCGACGAGACCACGCGCCATGTGATCAGCGGCGGCATGGAGCAATTGCTGCTGCACCCGGAGCAACGCAAGCTCCTCGTCGAGCATCCCGAGAAGATCGCCGTCGCCGTCGAAGAGATGCTGCGTTGGGTCAGCCCGATCAAGTCGATGTGCCGCACGGTCACCCGCGACATCGACTTCATGGGGCAATCGATGACGGCCGGGCAGCAGTGTTTGCTGCTGTTCGAATCCGCCAACTTCGATGCCTCGAAGTTCCCCGACCCGTCGCGCTTCGACGTGGAGCGGCAACCGAACGAGCACGTCGCGTTCGGTTTCGGCTCGCACTACTGCCTCGGTCAGGCGCTGGCGCGACTGGAGCTGAAGGTGATGTTCGAACAGCTGCTCGCGCGCATGCCGGACATCGAGCTCGCGGCCGACCCTGCCACACTCCCCCGGCGCCGGGCGAACTTCATCACCGGGCTGGAGTCGATGCCTGTCACGTTCAGCCCGTCGACACCGTTCCGTAAGGCGACCGTATGACCGATCACCGCGAGCTCGTCGAACGATTCTGGGCGGATCTGTACCGGCGCGACTTCGAGAAGGTCGGCGCGTACTTCGCTCCCGACGGTGAGTACACGGACATGCCAACGCCGGCTGAAGACGTGGCGCGCGGGCCCGCGCAGATCGCCGCACGCCTCCGGCTCGGCCTCGAGCCCCTGTCCGCGATCTCGCACGACGTGCGCGCCATCGTGTGCGACGGAGACACCGTCGTCACCGAGCACGTCGAGCACTGGGAATGGCCGACCGGCGAGCGCGCCAGCCTGCCCTTCGTGTCCGTGCAACAGATCCGCAGCGGCAAATTCGTGCGGTGGTGGGACTACTGGGACCTTGCCACGCTGATGAACGCTGCACCGGCATGGTGGGTCGAGCACATCATGAGCGAGTCCGCTCGCGTCGGCCTGCGCGAGCCGTAGAACGAGCACGCGAGCCCTCGACGTCGACGCCGCCGGCCGACGGTCCGTGACTGCTGCGTCCAGCCGTTCTG
>DASQHW010000423.1:0-6557 GCA_035631895.1 Acidimicrobiia bacterium
GGGATGGTCGGCGTCAGATGCTTGCGCCGATCGAGCAGGTCTCGCCGGTCGCGGGGTTCGTTGCCGTGGCGACGATGTGGTTGAGGGACTTGGGCGGCAGCAGGCTCGAGATGCTGAACGATCCGTCGGCGATGGTGCGTGTGGTCCGGTTGACGAACGCGACGCCGTTCCTGGTCTCTTTGACCTTCCAGGTGACGCCGGCGGTGTGGCGGGCCATGTCGACACCGAAGTCGACGCTGATCTGGCCGGTGTCTTCGCGTTGCAGTTGCAGGTTGCTCATGCTGGTCTTGGTGCAGTGGTGGGTGATGTTCACCGCGGCGGGCGTCGCGGCGTGGGCCGGGAGGGTGGCGCCGAGCGCACCGATGCCGAGTGCGGCGGGAAAGGCGATGAGGGCGAGTCGACGGATTTTCATGGGGGGCTCCTGAGTTTCAGCGGATGTTTGCCGTGTCACCGATGTTGGAGCGCCCTCGTGAAATGTGGATGAGACGTCGATGAGAATGCTCTCATCGATCAGTGCATAGAAAGAAGGGGCGGTGTGCCGAAGCACACCGCCCCTTCTTCGGGACCATTGAGTTCTGCGCGAGCTCAGTTCGCCGTGCGGTCGGGACTCGGTGAAGTGTCGGTGCTCGGCTTGTCCTTCGAAGAGTCCTTGCCGGAGTGCTCCGTCGACCGGTCGTTCGACTTGTCCTTGTTCGAATCTTCCTTCGACCGGTCGTTGGACTTGTCGTTGCTCGAGTCTTCCTTCGACCGGTCGTTGGACTTGTCGTTGCTCGAGTCTTCCTTCGTGGTGTCCTTGGACGTGTCCCCGGACTCTTTGTGCTGCTTGTCGACGCTGACGGCATGCTTCGGTGTGGCGGCGAACGCGGGGCTCACGGCGACAGCACCGACCGGGACACTGAGGACTGGGGGAAGGGCGATGAGAGCGAGGCGACGGATGTGCATGGGGGGGCTCCTTGGTTTCAGCGGATGTTTGCCGTGTCACCGATATTGGAGCGCCGTCGTGAAAGGAGCATGAGGCGACGATGAGAATGCTCTCATCGATGGTCCGGTTCTCCGAGCCGGTATCCGACGCCGCGTACGGTGTCGATGAGACCGGCGCCGAGCTTTCGCCTGAGGTATCCGACATAGACGTCGACGATGTTCGATCCGCCGTCGAAGTCGTATCCCCAGACCCGGCTGAGCAGCTGCTGGCGTGAAAGCACCTGTCCGGGATGCCGCAACAAGGTTTCCGCCAGCAGGAACTCACGTGCGGTCAGTTCGACCGCCCGGCCGTCGCGTTCTACACGTCGAGTTGCGACATCGAGGACGACATCACCGTGCTGCAGTGTCGTCGCTGTAGGGCGGTGCTCTTCGCGTAAACGCGTGCGTATCCGTGCGAGGAGCTCGTCGAAGCGGAAGGGTTTGGCGATGTAGTCGTCCGCCCCGGCGTCGAGGCCACCGACGAGGTCGTCGACGCTGTCGCGCGCAGTGAGAATTATGACCGGGGTCGCAATCCCTTCGTGCCGCAGCGCTTTCAGCACCGCGAGCCCGTCGCGCTCCGGGAGCCCGAGGTCGAGCACGATCAGATCGAACGCGCCCGAGCGGCCTGCGGCCAGTGCTTCGTTGCCGTCGGTCGCGACCGTCGCTGTATGGCCGTCGGCGGTCAGCCCCTTGACGATGAACGAAGCAATGCCGGCTTCGTCCTCGGCGATGAGGATACGGCTCATCTCGTCACGGCCTTCGCTGTGATTGAGAGCGGTATCCGTATCGTGAACAACGCTCCCCCCGCTGGGGACGTCCCGACCGTGATGTGCCCGTGGTGCGCCTCCACGATGGCGCGAACGATCGGCAACCCGAGCCCGAAGTGTTCGCCGCGACGCGCCCCGTCGTGCGGACGGGCGAAGCCGTCGAAGATCGCCTGCCGATCCGCCACCGGAACGCCCGGGCCCGAATCACCCACCCACAGTTCGAGTGTGTTGCCGTCGATGCGAGAGCCCACCTCGATCGTGTCGCCCACCGAGGTGTGCTGCACGGCGTTCTGCGCGAGCTGCATCCATGCCTGGGTGAGCCGTTGACGGTCCGCGTGCACAGTCGCGTCGGCGTGGCTGCCGTCGAGCCACGCCCGATCCGCCAGCGCAGCAGCCTTGGCCTGGACCTCACGGGTGCACGCGGCGATGTCGACGTCGCCGAGCCGGAGGAAGTCGGGACGTTCCGCTCGGGCGAGCAACAACAGGTCGTTGACCATCCGGCTCATGCGGTCGAGCTCGTCGAGGATGATTGTGCGCACCTCGGAGCGCTCCGCAGGATCGTCACCCAGCAGCTCGAGATGCCCGCGAATCACGGTGATCGGCGTACGCAACTCGTGACTCGCGTCATCGATGAACTGTCGTTGCGACCTGAACGCGGTTGCGACCCGATCGAGCATCGCGTTGAACGTGGCGGCCAGACGCGCAAGCTCATCGTCACCCTTCACGTCCAGCCGTGCCGCGAGGTCCGACTCGGTGATCGATCGTGCCGTCTCCTCCAACTGCCGTACCGGCGCGAGCACGCGGCCGGCGATCAACCACGCAAGCCCGACCGCGACGACCAGCGCGGCGGCGCCCACGCCGGCCGCCAGGCGCACATTGCTGTCAACCGCAGCCCGCTCGCCTGCCACGAATGACGCCGCGACGAACGCGTCCGTAGGGCGGCCACCGGTCGAGGGCAGCGTCACCGGGAGCACAACGAGGCGCACCGGACCCGCCGACGTATGGATCGTGGAAAAGGTGCGGCGCGTCACCGTCGCCCACCGTTCCACCAACTGCGGGTTCGCCTCCAGCGCCAACATCGGGACATTCGGGCTGCGACCGATCACGCGCGCATCCGAGAGCGCCACCAGCTCCTGCGTGCCGGACGGTGCGGATTGGGCGAGCGCGGCCAACAGCAGTTGGTCCGCGTCGGTGAACGGCCGGTTCGTGCGAGGATCGACCCTCGTTCGCTGCAACGCCGCCACCTCGTCGAGCTCGTGCGTCAGCTCGCTGTCGATCTCGCGCGACAGACGCCGCAGCAACACCACCCGCGTCGCCAGCACCGACGCCGCCAGCGCGCCCGCAACGAGGAGTGTGCACCATGCCAAGATCCGAAACCGCGCCGAGACGCCGGGAATCGACGGCGACCAACGCCGCAGTACACCGGCAACAGATCCGCGGTGGGTCGATGCAGTCATTGTGCCGTTGCGGGGACCGTCTCGGGCGCCTGATCGTCGGCGAGTGAGAGGTAGCCCTCGTCTTCTTGCGCGAAGTGGAGTTGCAGGATGGCGTGGAGGCCGTAGAGCAAGCGCCGGAGCTCGAAGATGTCGTCCTCGTCGGGGCCTGCGGGGTCGATGTCGTCGATGATGCGGCCGAGGCGGCGGATGAGATGGGAGATCTCGACGTGGGCTCGGCTCATGGTGCCGGTCGGGTCTTTGCCGCCGAGGACACGTGCCAGGACGGGGTAGAGCGTGGCGTCCTCGGCTTGTTCGTGCGGGTCGAGCTCCTCCACGAGGAACCGCTGGATCTCTCGGACCATCGCGAGTGATTCCGCGGGTCGTGACAGGTCGAGCGCGTCGGCGACGGTGCGGATGTGTGCGACGTCGGGCCGAAGGGTTGTGTGTTCGGCACTGAAGCGTCGCGTGAGCATCGCCTCGTCGGTGCGCAGGCGTACCGCGCCGCCGGTGTCTTTCAGGGCTCGCAGCGCGTTGAGGATGACGGCGACGTCGATGAGCTCCTGCAGTGCTGCTCCCCAAACCGGCGGCAGGTATCCGACGGCCGCGACGAACATCGCGAGCAGCGACATGCCGATACCGGCGAGGACGCTCTCGAGTGCGATACGGCGGGAGCGTCGGGCGATTGCCACGGCCTCACCGAGCCGATCGAGCCGGTCGACCGTGAGCACGACATCGGCCGCTTCCGAGGACGCCGTGGCGCCGCGTGCACCGACTGCGACGCCGACGTCGGCGAGTGCGAGTGCGGGTGCGTCGTTGATGCCGTCGCCGACCATGATCGTCGATCCCGATCGCTGCTCGAGGCGGACCGCGTCGACCTTCTCGGCCGGAGTTCGTTCGGCAAGGACCTCATCGACGCCGATGACTGCACCGACGGTCTGTGCCGTCTCTTCACGATCGCCGGTCACCATGACGATGCGGCGGATGCCGTCTCGGCGCACTTGGCGGATCGTGCGCGCGGCGTCGGTACGGATCGGGTCGTCCAACATCATCGCACCGACAGGAACGCCGTCGACTTGCACGAACACAGTGAGCGAGCCGTCGAGCTCTGCGCGCCGTCGCACGGACCGCACCCAGCGAGTGTTCGGTGGTGCCGCTACCCAGCTGGCCTTTCCCACTGCGACCTTGTGATTGTCGACGATGCCCCGCACCCCATGGCCCGGTACCTCTTCCACGTCGCTCGGGAGGGACAGCGCCAACGACCGCGCCCGAGCCGCACGCACGACCGCCGCCGCGAGGACATGAGGAGACACCTGGTCCAGCGATGCGGCGAGCCGCAAGATGTCATCGGAGCTCATGGCGTCCGCAGCGACGACCTCGGTGACCGTCGGCTTGCCCGCGGTGATCGTGCCGGTCTTGTCGAACAAGAGGATCTCGCCACGCGCGAGCTGCTCGAGCGCCCCGCCGCCCTTGATGACGACGCCACGCCGCGCCGCTCGTGAGAGGCCCGAGACGATCGCCACGGGCGCCGCGAGGATGAGCGGGCACGGGGTCGCCACGACCAGTACCGCGACCGCGCGTACGAGGTCACCCGAGATCGCGGACGCCGCCGCGGCCAGCGCGAGGCTCACGAACAGGAACACGCCCGCATATCGATCGGCGAGCCGAACGAATGGTGCGCTCGACGCCTCTGCCTCCGAGACGAGTCGCACGATGCCTGCATAGGTGCTCTCGCCGGCTGAGGTCGTCGCCCGCAAGTCGAACGGGCCCCCGGCGTTCACGACGCCGCTGCGAATCGCGTCTCCGGCCCCGTGTTGCACCGGCAACGGCTCACCGGTGAGGGCACTCTCATCGAGCACAGCGAAGTCGCGTTCGACCCGACCGTCGACCGGGACGACCTCGCCGGGCTGAACCAACAGCAGATCGCCGGGGCGCACCTCCGCGAGCGCCGGAGAGGTCAACCGCTCCCCCGCGTACCGGTGCACGATCCGGGGTGCGCGCTCGAGGAGCAAGCGCAACTCCTGGCGGGCACGTGCGGCCGCCCGGGCTTCGAGGGTCCGGCCGCTCGCGAGCATCACGGTGATCACGGCACCTGCGAGGTACTCGCCTACGACAAGTGTGCCCACGAGAGCGAGCACCGCGAGCACGTCGACACCGAGACGGCCGCGCCGTGCGGCATCGATCACCCACCAGCCTGCCGGCGCGAGCCCCAGCACCGTCGTCATCGCCCACACTGTGTGTGCCGCTCCACCGAGACCGGCGAGATGCAGCAGGCCACCGACCGCCAACCCCGCGGTCGCCACCACGAGCAGGACGGCCTCGAAGGAACGTCTTGCGCCGGTGCTTCCGGACCGGGTCGAACGACCGCGCGCCGCGCCGCTCACACGCATGCCTCCACCTTGCATCGCCCGCCTCCGCCGCAGCAGGGCCAATGGTCACCCGTCTATCGGACGATGCGGAGGCTCAGTGGCGTTTGGGCGACGTCGCCGAGGAGCTCATGGATTCAGACTGAACGCAGGGTAACGGTCGGTCACGAGTACGAAGGCGTAGCCGGCGACACGGTTGTGCCAGCGCATGACCCCCGTGACGAAGTTGAAGAGGCTCGGCGGATAGCGGCCGGTGAAGAGGATCGCGAACCACGCGACGACGACCACGAAGAACGCGGCGATCGACAAGAAGAACAGCACGACGAAATGGGGGATCGCCAAGAACCACTTCACGAGCGGGAGCCAGCGGTTCAGGTCGCGAGGCACGTCCGGGTAGTCGATGTCGAGGTGGACCGCCTGCTCGGCGTCGGTCGCGGGATACTCGTCACGAAGCAGGAGCAGGTAGGCGAAGACGCGGTTCGTGAAGCGCAGCAGCGCGAGGTTCCAGTCGAACCACCAGCGTGGGTACTTCTGCCGGAAGAGGATCATGAGCAGCGGTGGGATGAACAAGATTCCGCCGGCGGCCGCCACGCCTCGCGAGCCACCGGTGCTCCCGATGCCCGAACCGCCACTTACAGAGGCGAGCACCACCAGGATGGGAATCGCCACGAAGACTCGAAAGGCAGTCGTGAGGCGGTTGCGCGGCGCGTCCTGGGACTCGACGTCGAAACGCACGGCGTACTCGTCGCGAGGGGTCGGAATGGTCACACCGACACCCTGCACGTCGTCAGCCGACGAGGCCAGGGACGAAAGACCCATTGCTCGGCTTCACGTGCCCGCGTGATGCGCCGCCGCGGTGTTCGGTTCACTGTCAAGGGAGCCGGACACGAACGGAGCGACACCTACGGCTACCTGTATGTCTGGGACACCACGAAAGGTGTGTCCAACGGCCTGTGGGCGGTGCTCGCAACCGCCTACGACACCGATGGCAACAACGTCGCCAGCGTGCCAGTCACCGTCACCGTTCACAA
>DASQHW010000424.1:0-3916 GCA_035631895.1 Acidimicrobiia bacterium
GCAATCACGGAGGGCGAGCGAACGAGCGGCTGCAAATCGCGCTGTCCTGGCTCGGCAAGGTGCTTCGACACGAGTGACATTGCTTCGTCGTCCACATCCAGTCGGCTCGGTCCACTCGTGAGTGTCATGAATGTTCGCCGCAACGTTCTGCGACCCGCGTAGTCCGTGGCAGCGTGGCAGCAACGAGAACACCAACGGCTTGTTGCGTCAGTACTTCCCCAAGCGCACCGAGATCGCGCACTACAGCCGGGCCGAACTCGACGCCGTCGCAGCCGAGCTCAATAGCAGGCCTCGACGAACCTCGGCTGGAAGACACCATCACAAGCACTCGACGAAGCGTTGCGATGAAACCCTGAACTCGCAGCCGATCTGCATTCCACCTGTAACCATCGAAACTGGCGCGCGGACGCGCCGACGAAAAAGACAGGGAGCACGATGCTCTCTCCGAACGCGGACGAGGTTCTCGTCGGCACGATCGACGGTGTGGCGCTCCGCGTCGAGCGGTCCTACCGCGGGCCGCTGAGCATCGCCATTGATCCGACCGCGGCGCCGCGCGCGTCAGGAGCGCCACCCCAAGCGGAGCCCAACCTGATACTCGTGTCAGGGTTCAGGGCGTGGCCAGGACGCGAGTCGTGCAAGAACAAGGGGAACCGTCGAATATGAGTACGAAGTGACGCGCGTCGCGAAACGTGCTCTGACCTGCGAGAACACGCTCTGACCAGGGAGCGGGTGACGAGGATCGAACTCGCATAGCCAGCTTGGAAGGCTGGAGCTCTGCCATTGAGCTACACCCGCGGCGCGACGCGCAGACCGTACGGTAGTTGCGGGGCCGACCCTGCTCCCACACCCACAGGTGCGGCCGCCGTAACACGTTGCGCCTCGGCCGCTTCTGGTTCCCGGGAGGCGAGCTCATTGGTGATCCAGCTTCGGTCCGCGCTTCGCGCGGTCAGCAGATGCCCGAGCCCGGAGGCGACTGTCGCGACGTACGTCGCTGCACTCGGAGACGCACCGTCGAGGAGGTTGTTCCACATGATCGACCAACCACCCGAGAGCACCCGGCCGACCCCCGGAGCGGTCAGACCTCGCGTGAGCGCGGCCACGAGTCTCGGGCTGCCGAGCAATGAACGTTGCACGGACGCGGTCGTCGACAGGTACGGCGCGTGCACGCGCGCGAGATGTGCCCGGTAGCGATCGGCGGCGCGGGCAGGGCCGGCGAGGACCGCATCGGCTGCGGCGCGACCACTGTCCATTGCCTGCGCGATGCCCTCGCCCTGCAGCGGATTGACCAACCCCGCGGCATCGCCGACGAGGAAGACGCGATCGCTTGCAGGTGCGGAGCCGACGAGGCCCATCTTGAGCCACGCGCCGAGCGGACGCGTCCCGGGCCGCGCCGAGGCGCGGCTGTCGAGCACGCCGACGTGCGACGCATGTGCGAGGAACGCGTCAACGTCTCGCGCGGCGCGCCGGGCCGCGCTCCGATCGGCGAGCACACCGATGCCGAGGCCGACGTTCGCATGTCCCTCTCCGGCGGGGAACACCCAGCCGTACCCTGGAAAGGCTTCGCCGGGCTCCGGCGTCCAGAACATGATGTGGGGAAGCTCGATCGGCTCGTCGACATACGTGCGAACCGCGAAGCCCCAGAGCAGGCGGCTCGGCGTGGTGAGACGCGCGGCCTCCGCGACCCGGCTCGTCGCGCCGTCGGCACCGACGATCACGTCTGCTCGCACGCGCACGATCGACTTTCGCGACTCCGACGACAGCGAGAAGCCGACGAGTCGACCGTTCTCGCCGATCGCTTCGTCGGCGCGGCCGGTGAAGAGCCCTGCGCCCGCTGCGATCGCGGCGTCCTGGAGCGTGGCGTCGAACAACGATCGTCGCACCACAATGCCGTGGCCCGGATAGGTGCGGCCGGGCGGCGCGGGCAGACGCACACGATTTCCGGTCGGACCGACGACGACCATGTCGCTGACTCGCTGTGCGCCGGGTACCTCGATGTGCAGCTCGCGCAGAAGTTGCACCCCCCGGGGCCCGATGAGGTCTCCGCACGCCTTGTCGCGCGGGAATGCGGCCTTGTCGACGAGCGCCACCCTTGCGCCGCCCCGCGCGAGGACGAGCGCGGCGATGCTTCCGGCCGGCCCCGAGCCGACGACGAGTGCGTCGAACTGCTCGTCGGGCATCAGGGTTCCCTCATACGAGCATGAACTGTACGGTCGAGGGCGAGGGAGGCCCCGTGCACGCAACGGCCAGTGATCCGAATCGCTTCGCCCAGGAGCTCTTCCGGCCGCTCCCACGCCACTACGACTTCCTCGAAGAGCTGTTGTCGCTCGGCCAGAACGGCCGCTGGCGTCGCGAGATGATCGCGCACGTCGAAGAGGGTGCACCGAGCGGCGTTCTCGATGTTGCGACCGGGACCGCCGGCGTCGCGCTCGCTCTCGCCCGCCGCACGGGCGCAGACGTCACCGGCATCGACATCACCACGGCGATGGTGCGACGCGGCCATGAGCGGGTTGTGCGCGCCGGCGTAGGGAATCGGGTGCGACTGATCGTCGGGCAAGCCGAACAACTGCCCTTCCCGGACGGCTCGTTCGACGCGCTGACGTTCACCTATCTGTTGCGTTATGTCGCCGATCCGGTCGCGACGCTCCGCGAGCTCGCGCGCGTGCTCACCCCGGGAGCGACGATCGCAAGCCTGGAGTTCTCTGTTCCGTCGAGCCGGTTCTGGCGCTTCTGGTGGTGGCTGTACACGCGCGCCGTACTCCCGGTTGCGGGATCTCTTGCCGGCGGTCGTGAATGGGGGCGGGTCGGACGATTCCTCGGACCCAACATCTCGAATCACTACGACCGGTACTCGGTGCCGTGGACCGTCCGGGCATGGCAGGAAGCAGGATTCGTGAACGTCGGTGTGCGCTCGATGAGCCTGGGCGGCGGGCTCGTGATGTGGGCGCAGAAGCCGAACGTCTGACCATGGAACGGCCCGCCTTCTATGCCGCGCGGTCGGGCGGGTGGCGCGATGTCTGGACGCTGCTTCATCCGCCATACACCGCGTGGCACCTGTCGTACGTCGTCATCGGCGCGTGCCTCGCGTCGCGCACCGACGGCTCGCGCCTGCTCGCGACCGTGCTCGCGTTCTTCTTCGCCGTCGGCATCGCCGCGCATGCGCTCGACGAGTTGCACGGCCGGCCCTTGCACACGGCTATCCCGAACGCATGGCTCGTCGCACTCGGAACGAGCGGCATCCTGATCGCGTGCGCGATCGGGGTCGCAGGCGTCGGCACGGTCGGGCTCGGTTTGCTGCCGTTCATCGCGATCGGTCCGCTGCTCGTGTTGGGCTACAACCTCGAGCTGTTCGGCGGCTGGCTACACACCGACGTCGGGTTCGCCGCCGCGTGGGGCGCGTTCCCGCTGCTCGTCGGCTACTTCGTGCAGGCCGGCCGCCTGGATGCGACTGCAGTGCTCGGTGCGGCGGCGGCCCTCGGCCTCTCGCTCGCGCAACGGTCGCTGAGCACTCCCGCACGCGCCCTGCGCCGGCGAGCGGCGCGCATCGAGGGCAAGATCACGATGCACGACGGGAGCGTGCACGCGATCGACAGGTCGGTGCTCCTCGCGCCACTCGAACGTGCGCTCGGCGCGCTCTCTTGGGCGATCGTCGCGCTCGCACTCGCGCTGACCGTCACTCGAGTCTTCTAGCTCCTCACTGACCATTGGTCGTATGACGACCTGCCGCGTCGTCTCTTTACCAATGGTCATCGATCCGGCGTATCCCAGAGTGTTCTTGCAGGCTGGTTCGTTGCGTGACATGCTCGCCCAGGTAAGGCCCCGCGGCGGCGAGCGGGGCCCGGCTTCCGAGGAGTAGCCAAAGTCGGGGGGATTGCGATGTTGTGGCGGCGAGTTTTCGCGACGTGCGTATGTGTCGCGG
>DASQHW010000425.1:0-4595 GCA_035631895.1 Acidimicrobiia bacterium
CTCCCACACGTCCGGACGTCGCGACCACGACGGCGGCGCGGTGACCGTGTCGAGGCTCCACGGCCGGAAGTAGTTGAGCGTGCCGGGCGCGACCTCGACCTCGTGCACCGCGTGAAGGACCTCGGCCAAGCGATCGAGGAACGCGTTGAGATCGCGGGGCGCGAGCACGCCTCGACCCGGCAGTCGTGTCATGAGGACCGCCGGGACATCGGTCCGCGCACCGTTGGCATCCGCCCCGACCAGACGCGGCACCGGGAGCCCGGGGCCCGATGGCCGTGCGACGAGTCCCAGCGCGGCGACCTCGTTCTCGACGCCGCCGATATCGGGCGGCAGGTCGGTGCGGGCCCAGCGCCGCAGGACGAGCCTGTGTGTTCCCGGGCCGTCGACGACGTCGATCGCGTGCATCGCGGCGGCCCAGGAGTTGCGCAGCCGCTGCACCCGCGTCACCCGCGCCGCCGGACCGATCGTCGCGGCCGCCCAGGCCAGCGTCGGCGCAGGTGGGCGACGCCGCAACTCGACGGGTATCTGCATCCGCGGGAACCTTCGGAGCCGAACGGTGGTTAGCGTTGACGGTATCCGCCACCGGCCGCACGGCCGTTGAGAGAGGTGCGCCGATGTTCCTTCGTCGCGACAAGCTCCGTGTTCCTGCCGCCGAGGAGGCGCTGCCGGGCCGGCCCTCCCGCCCGTTCGCGCTGCCCGAGCGGCATTTCGTGCTCGGCACACCACTCGAACCGCCGTTCCCGGACGGCCTCGAGCAGGCCGTCTTCGCGATGGGTTGCTTCTGGGGCGCCGAGCGCAAGTTCTGGGAGACCGACGGCGTCTACACCACGGCCGTCGGCTACGCGGGTGGCATCACGCCCAATCCCACCTACGAAGAGGTCTGCTCCGGTCGCACCGGCCACACCGAGGCCGTCCTCGTCGTGTTCGACCCCAAGCAGACGTCGTACGAGACGCTGCTGCGTGTGTTCTGGGAGAACCATGACCCGACGCAGGGCATGCGTCAGGGCAACGACATCGGCACGCAGTATCGGTCCGCCGTCTACACCTTCGACGACGAACAGGCCCGAGCCGTCGAGGAGTCGCGCTCGATGTTCGAGGATCGGTTGAAGGCATCGGGCTACGACGACATCACGACAGAGGTCGCGCCCGCCGGTGCGTTCTACTACGCCGAGGACTATCACCAGCAGTACCTCGCCAAGAACCCCAACGGGTACTGCGGCATCGGCGGCACCGGCGTCAGCTGTCCCATCGGGGTGGCGTAGCGCGCTGCGGTAGCGTTTCTTCTTCGTGGAGACGAGCATCGAGCCCGAGCTCGATCCGTATGTCGATTTCAGTCGCGAGGATTGGAGCAAGCTCCGCGCGTCGACGCCGCTGACCCTCACCGAAGCGGACCTCGAGCAACTCCGAGGCCTCGACGAGCCGATGCCGATGGACGAGGTCGAAGAGATCTACCTGCCGCTGTCGCGCTTGTTGAACCTGCGGATCGCCGCCACGCGCGACATGCACGCCGTGACCGAGACATTTCTCGGCCACCTGCACGCGGGGGTTCCGTACGTCATCGGCCTCGCGGGCAGCGTCGCGGCGGGAAAGAGCACGATCGCGCGCATGCTGCAGGCATTGCTCGGGCGCTGGCCGGACCATCCGCGTGTCGACCTCGTGACCACGGACGGGTTCCTGTTCCCGAATGCGACGCTGGAGGCGCGTGGCCTCATGGCGCGGAAGGGTTTTCCCGAGAGCTACGACGTGCGCGCGCTGATGCGGTTCCTCGCCGAGCTGAAGGCGGGGTCGAAAGAGGTCCGCGCGCCGCGCTACTCGCACCTGACCTACGACATCCTTCCCGGTGAGGAGATCATCCTTCGTTCGCCCGACATCGTGATCGTCGAAGGCGTGAACGTGCTCCAGACCCCCGCGCGCCGGGGCCGCGCCGAGGCGACCGTCGTGGTATCGGACTTCTTCGACTTCTCGATCTATGTCGACGCGGCCGAGGACGACCTCGCGCGTTGGTACATCGACCGGCTGCTGCTGTTGCGCGAGACGTCGCTGCACGATCCTCGCTCGTATTTCCATTTCCTCACGCAGTACAGCGAAGAAGCGACCGCAGACTTCGCGACGTCTGTCTGGATGCAGGTGAATCTCGTCAACCTGCGCGAGAACATCGCCCCCACGCGCGGAAGGGCGCACTTGATCCTGGAGAAGCGCCGCGACCATGCCGTGCAGCGCGTGAGGTTGCGGAAGCTCTGAGCGTCTATTCGCCCGCAGGCGCTGCCGGTTCTCCGGTGCGCACGCCGCGCAAGCCGAACCAGACGAGCTCGGAGATCCATTGGGCGAGCTGATCCGGGTCGACGTCGTGCGTCGGGCGCTGGAGCGCCCAGCGGCCGACCGATTCACCCATGCCGACGAGTGCGCTCGCGAGCACGAGGCGCTGTTCCGGTGATCCGTCGATGAAGATGAGTAGGGAGATCGTCTCCGCCGTCGCGTCGATGATCTCCTCCACGATCCGTGCGAACTCGGGGTCCGATCGAATGGCGGTGCTGAGGAGCAAGCGGAACGCGCTGCGGTTCCCCAGCGCGAACTCGAAATACGCGCGAAAGCCCATCTCGACGCGATCGCGTGCGGTTCCCGCGCGACCCGTCGCGTCTGCCAGGGTTGTGAGGAGCTCGGCGCCCGTGCTCTCCAGCAGCTCGACGTAGAGCGCCCGCTTGCTCGGGAAGTGCTGGTAGAGCACGGGCTTGGTCACGCCCGCCGATTCGGCGATCTCGTCCATCGAAGTCGCGTGGAAGCCCTGCTCGGCGAAGCGATCGCGCGCGACTTCGAGCAGCTGGAGACGGCGTTGGTCCGCAGGGAGTCGCATTGCCGCCGAGCTCAGACGCTCGACTTCAGTGGCATGACGTAGCGGTCGGTGTGGTCGAAGTTGCGCGACCACAGGTCGTCGAGGGCACGTGCTTCTCCGGGTGAGAGCGGGAGCTCCGACGCTGCTGCGTACTCGCGTACCTCGCCGACCGAGAGCACAGTGGGGATCACGCACGCGAAGGCGGAGTTTGCGAGGATGCCCGCGACCGCAGCTTGCCCGATGGTGCGCCCGGTCTCGGGCGACCACAGGAAATGCAGTGTCTCCGCCTTCTCGAAGTTGTCGAGCATGTTGTCGCGATTGCGATGCGCCCGGTGGTCCTTGGCGTCGAACACGGTGTCGGGGGTGATCTTGCCCGAGAGTGTGTCGGACGCGTGCGGCACGCGTGCGATCAAGCCGACCTCGCCGCGTTGCACCCGCGGCCGGCGGGCGAACGTGAGGCCCGGCTCCTGCTCGAGCACGTTGAACACCGTTTGCAGCGACACGATCCGGCGGTCGTCGATCGCGCGGTTGCCTTCCTCGACCCAGCCGATCGCCGGACCGAGCGCGACGCCGAGCTCGCGTACTTTGCCTTCGACGCGCAGCTCGTCGAGTGTCTCCCACAGGTCGTCGTCGACGATCGGTTCGATGCGCGGGTTGTGCAGCTGCAAGAGGTCGATGCGGTCCGTGCCGAGCCGGCGCAGTGAATGCTCCACCTGCGCCCGTACGGACTGCGGTCGCCAGTCGTGCGGCCGTTCGGACTGTCCGGGGAACTTGCGCTCGGCGCTGATGTCGTAGCCGACCTTGGTGGTGAGCACGATGTCGTCGCGCGTCGCGAGATAGTCGGCGAGGATCGTCTCACCGGCGCCGTCCTGGCCGTAGACCGGCGCAGTGTCGACGAAGTTGATACCCGCGTCCAGCGCGGCCTTGATCATGGCGTGCGGGTCGTCGGTGCGGCCCCACCAATCGCTGACGAGCGTCCAGGTGCCGAAGCCCACCTCGGAGACGGTCAGGTCGCTCTGACCAAGACGGCGGTATCGCATCGCGCCGATCGTACAGAGACACGAGCCGAGACGGCTGGCTCAGCCGGTCTGCCGGTCCTCGCGGGCTGCGGCCCTCACCCCGTAGGCCATGACGATCGGCAGGGGGAGCACGATGCAGCTCGCCACGAGCCCCGCGACCGACACGACGACGGTCCAGTCCGGGAAGCCGGTCGCGAAACCGATGAAGAAGGCGACGATCGCGATGCCGAGCGCCGTGTAGCCGACGCGCTTGCCGAGTGCTGCTGCACGGGCGATCCGGGCGCGGCGAGCAACGATCGGGTCCTCTACCACGCGAGCCAACCGTGGGCCGAGAACGCCTCGTCGATCGCCGCCGGCAGGTCGGCGAGCGCGAACGACAGCTCGGCGCGCCGCACATTGGCGTCGAAGTACCGGTCGCGGACCTCCGCCGGTTCCGCGAGGAACCGCACCAGCTGATCGGGGCGCTGTGTCGAGAACACGCGCACGCCCGACGCGAGGATCTCCGCCAGGACCGGGTACGGGTACGCCGCGCACGGACGGCGAAAGGCGGTGGCCTCGATGATCGGGTTGCCGAATCCTTCCCAGGTCGAAGGGAACACGACGAGGTCGGCGGCCGCGTACGCATCGGCGACGTTGGCGGCCCGACCCATCGTGACCGGCACCGGAGATCGGTCGAGGATCCGATCGAGCGTCTCCGCATAGCCGTCTTCGGGCGGACCGGACAACCAGTACCGGATCGCGAGGTC
>DASQHW010000426.1:0-2664 GCA_035631895.1 Acidimicrobiia bacterium
CGACGTGATGAAGATGTATTTGGTCGACGGGTATGTCGTGTTCCCCGGCAAGGAGTCCCAGCGGGTGTTGTTCTTCACCATATGGAGGAAGCCCTTCACGTCGAGGGTCCACGACCCACCTCGATCGTGCGCGACGCCCGCCCTTGCGAGCAGCTGCGCGATGGGCATGAAGGTCGCGATCACCATCGGAGTGAAGAACGGCACGTAGCTCACGGTGATCTTCCTGTCGGTCCGGATCTTCTCCGCGGCGGGCGAACCCGCCAGGAAGGCGAAGTCGTACTTCGACAGGTCGAACGTCGTGGCAATCGCACGGCTCCCCGCGGGAACCACCTGCACGTCGAATCCGTGCTTCGCGAACACGGCCTTGACGCGTGGGTCGTCGAAGAACGCCTTCTTCTCCGAGTCGATCGCGCCGCGCACGATCACGAGCTTCCTTTTCGGCGAACCGCCGGAAACGGCGACGACGATCGTGGCCACGACCGCGATCGTGAGCACCGCGGCCACCACGATGCTGATGGTTCGTCGCATCCGACCGCGCCGCCTTGTCCTATGTGATCGCCTTCCGATCCTAGGGCAGGCGTCGACGCGCTCCGGTGGCGCGATTCACCCTGGGGACTTCGCACAATGACGTCTATGCTGCGCCTCCATGGCCGACATCGACCTCGAACGAGCCGAGTCGCTGCGGACGATCCCGATGTTCGCCGACCTCGACGACGTCGGGCTGTGGCATGTCTCGCAACTCGCCACCGAGGTGCAGCTCCCGGCCGGCCACGTCCTGGTTCAGCCCGGCGAGGAAGGCGCAGGACTCTTCGTGGTCCTCGACGGCACGGCGAACGTCGAGCTCTCGGGTGGCACATCGTTCGTGTGCGGGCCGGGCGAATTCATCGGCGAGCTGTCGCTGCTCGTCGACGGCCTCGTGCACACAGGGCGCGTCCGGGCGGCTACATCCGTTCGGTGTCTTGCCATCGGCCGCGACGACTTCGTCCGGCTGCTCGACACCTATCCGCAGATGGCGGTCTCGATGCTGCGGGTTCTCGCGCGCCGGCTCGCCGACACGGACAACCTGCTCAAGACGCGTTAGTCGCGTCCTCCCGAAGCCGCGTCGTGCGGTGCACGGGGTCCCTGTCGAACTGCGGCAGCACGTGGCGCCCGAACGTCTCGATGGTCTCGCACGCGACCTCGCGATCCATCGTCGACGACAGCAGACCGAACACCACCTGGTCGGCACCGGCGTCTTCGTACTTGGTGATTGCGCGGAACACTTCGTCAGGCGTGCCGTACGGCGTTGCCCCTTCCGCGATCGCCGCGTCGATCTGCTCGGGCGTCGGGTCGGGGAGCAGCTCCGGCCATTCGGGAACTCCGGCCGGACGTGGGAACGTGTCGAGATAGCGCAACAGCAGGCTGCGGTGGTACCCCATGCCCATGTCGGTTGCGAGGCGGCGAACCCTTGCGCCGTCCTCGAGGCAGAGCAACTGCGTGGTCACCATCACGTTGTCATTGACGAAATCGCCGACGGGCTCGGCGTGCTCGATCTCCTTCTTGTAGAGCTCGATCAGCGGCTTCACCGACTCGGCGCCGCCGATCGTGAAGCACAGCACGCCCAACCCCATCCGCGCCGCCTTCTCGAACGTCGACGGGTTCCCTGCAGCGACCCACATCGGTGGATGAGGATTCGAGTAGGGCTTCGGCAACACGTTGCGCGCGGGCATCGAGAAGAAGCGTCCCTCGTGGCCCGGGTACTCCTCGGCGCGCCACATCTTGCGGAACTCTCCAACCACCTCGTCGAACATCTCGCGCGTGATGTCGGGCTCGGGGATGCCGAATCCCTTCTGCTCGACGGTCGACGAACCGCGGCCCATGCCGAACTCGAAGCGCCCTTCCGAAAGGTGATCGAGCAGCGCCACACGTTCGGCAACGCGCGCAGGATGGTTGACCGGCGGCGTGATGTTGAAGATGCCCGAGCCGAGATGGATGCTCGACGTCGCCGCGGCGAGGTATCCGAGGAACACCTCGTTCGCGGACATGTGCGAATACTCGGTGAGGAAGTGGTGCTCGGTCGCCCACGTGTACTTGAACCCGACGCGCTCGGCGGCCTGCACGATCGCAACCTCGTCCATGATGCGCCGGTGCTCGTCACCGTCGAATGCCGGGAGCAGCGAGACACTGTTGAACAGCCCGAATTCCACGATGTCTCTCCCTGGCTATGCGGCCGCTTCGCGGCGTCTGCACGGTGGCCGGAAGATAGCCCGCCGCGGCACAATCGCGGATGTGCCGTGACGCGTCGCGGCGGCATCGGGTAGAACCGGGCAACCCGCGATCGACAGGAGCAACCCGTGGACGACCGCACGCTGATCGAGCGCATCACCGAGCTCGTGGCAGAGGAGCAGCGGCTGCAGGAAGAGCCGCACCACGACGCCGAGGCACTGCAGCAGATCGAGCTGACCCTCGATCAGCTCTGGGACCTGCTGCGCCAGCGGCGCGGGCGCGAGGAGTTCGGCCTCGACCCCGACGTTGCCGAGACACGCGATCCCAACACGGTCGAGCGCTACATCCAGTAGCGGAGGCGGCTACTGGCGCCGGAAGGTGAAGTCGTCGGCCTCATTCGCCGACGCGATCGCAGTGAGCTCCGCCATCGCCGTCCGGCGGAAGCCCGGCGGGACCGCG
>DASQHW010000427.1:0-3000 GCA_035631895.1 Acidimicrobiia bacterium
AGGGACACGTGTCTGGCACCACGCGCAGATTCGTGAGGGAGCGGTCGTCGGCCGCGAGTGCACTCTTTCGAAGAACGTCTTCGTCGACACGGGCGTGCGGATCGGCGATCGCGTGCGAATCCAGAACAATGTGTCGGTCTACGCGGGCGTGACGCTCGCCGACGACGTCTTCGTGGGACCGAGCGCCGTCTTTACCAACGATCGTCACCCGCGCTCGCATGGAACTGCGTGGGACCTCGGGTCGACGCTCGTGCGAAGGGGAGCCTCGATCGGCGCCAACGCGACCATTGTGTGCCCGATCGAGATCGGCGACTGGGCAGCCGTGGCTGCCGGCGCGGTCGTCACGCATGACGTGCTCGCGCACCAGCTCGTCATGGGGAACCCGGCGAGGCCGGCGGGCTGGTGCTGCTGGTGCGGCCGCATCGTGTCGCGCGATGTGTCACGCCCCACCAACGCGGTCTGCGAGTGTGGATTGCAGCTGGGCGCGACCGGCCGTTGACGCCGGGAACCACAGCTACGCCGCATTCGCCGGCAGGTCGATGCGGAAGACATGAATGCGATCGCGCTGCCAGACCTCGTGGAGATGTGGATTGCGTCGGAGCACCGACAGTCGCAGCGTATGGGGAAAATGCGGGAAGTACGTCGACTCGCCGAAGTAGAGCCATCGTGCATGCAAACGCCGCATGGCCGCGTCGACGCGCGCGTCCGTGCCCACACGGTTGAGGTTTCCGAGGAGATACGAGCGCTCGACCAGGTCGGGCGTGAGCCTCGCGAAGACCTGGGCGATATTGCCGTCACCGGCGCGAACCGCGAACAAAGGCGACAGGTGAGCCTCGGCGTACATCCAGGACGACCCGTCGACGAACTCGTTGACGACGACATCGCGCGGGCCCGCATGCCGGCGCAGCCATGTGAAGGCGCTCTCGGATGCGGGCGTCACAGGTGTTTCGGACCGGCCGTAGCTGAAATGTAGGGCAGCACTCGCCTGGCTGTAGCCCTGCGCGCCGACCGCAACCATTGCGGCTGCGCCGACCATTGCGGTCGCCGTCATGAGCGCGTCCCGCGTCGCGAGCGACCGTCGGACCGCGACGACGGCCGCCTCGAGCGCGACCGCGGCGAAGAACGGCACGAAGAACGCCTGGTTCATCGTGAGCCGATCACCTTGCCGGTACCAGGCAAATGTCACGGCTCGACTCAGGGTTGAATTGGATGAGTACGCGAGCACGGTGAGGGCAATCACCACTCCCCAAGCGATGACGAAGGCACGCCGGCGTCGCAGCAGCAGGATCACAGCGCCGATTGCGGCCAGCAAAGCGAAACGCGCCTGATTGTGTCGCACCGAAGGCAATGCGTTCGAGATACGACCCATGTCTCTCGTCGTCAACGACGGATTCTCGAGTGTGATGGTCCGCACGATCGCGCGGCTGGTCGAGAGGGGTTTGCCGAAGCTGTTCACGTCGAACTGTGAACGTTCGGTGATACCTGACCCGACTTGAGCGATCGTGGGTGCGAGCAAGAGGAGCGCGACGCCCCCTACGAGCGCGCCGCGACCGATCACACTGACGACTCCGCGCCTCGATGGGCCGGTCCGGCTCAGCACCAAGACGAAAACGAGGAAGGCGACAGTCACTATCTCGCTCGTGTGGACAGTGACGAGCGCGACGATCGTCAGGGCGGCGGGGATGACCTGACGGGCGACGTGCTTGGACAGTCGCACGCGACCGGTACGAATCAGTGCCTGTGTCACGATCACGACCGAGATCGGCACGATCGCCATGCTCACCATCAGGGCAAGCAAACCGCTTTGTATTGCCGAATACGCGTAGAGCGTGAGGACGGGGCTGAGCAGCGCCGTGAACCCGGCGACGAGAACCCGCAGCGGCGCGAGAAAACGCGCGAGCACGTACATCCCGACCGGGAACACCACGGCCGTGAAGGCGACCGCGAACACGTCGAGAAGGCGGCCCACATGCGCTCCGCTCAGTTTCGCCGCGATGGCTACGGAGGCGTGCATCCCGAGGGGGTAGTAGTTCGCGACTTTGCTTGTACCCTGCGCGTCCGTGACGACGACCTTCGAAGGCGCGACAGATCCAGTGTGAATGATCCGGGCAACGAAGAAGCCGTGGTTGGCGCTGTCCTCACGCGGAGGCACCAGACCGAGCCCGTGCATCCCGTGCGTCCAGGTGAAGACGCCCAAGCCAATGCCTATCACGAGCAACGCGTAGCTCAGCCGCACGGCGGAAGCCGACCGGGTGTCCGCCGCATCTCCCGCGCCGGGCTCGTTGCCGCCACCGCGTGCCGCGCGGCTCAGGATTTCAGGCTCACCGCTCTCGTCTATCGCCTCCGAGACAGCCTGCGGCTCTCTCCGGCCGGCGAGCCGATCACGCCGGGCGGACACGACGAAGAAGAGGCCCAGAAGCGCGAGGAGGCCGAGGAACGCCGGTACCCCGAAGTGCGAACCCAAGGTCGTCGTGACCTCGGCGAGCACGAACACGATGCCCAACGACAGCGCCGGAACGAGCGCCCACGTCCCCATCGAAGAAAGGCGCAGGCCAGCGAGACGCGCGACCAGTAGTCCAGGTACGAGCAGCACCACTGCGGTGCCGACCAACGCACCGAGCGCCGAAGTCATGCCGAACTCGCCACGCGCTCCACCGAGGAACCCCTCATAGCGTCGTCATCATCCGAAAGGTCGAGAGGATAGGCGGCGTATCGTGGCGTGTCGCCGCGAGGTTGTCCCGCCTCGTGGAAGTACGTCACTCTCTCGTGGCTGGTGTCACGAGGGTACTCCGATGTCGGGCCGTGCCGGCGATTACGCTCCCCGCGATGTCCGGCCCACTCGCGTTCCGCATCACGGTGCCGGCGGGCGCCGTATCCCCGCGGTGAGCGAACCTCGGCAGAGAACGCCGCCGCCACTGAGACTCTGGCGCGCTCCCGGAGCCGGCGCGCGCCACGTCGTCTGCATCGGCGATTCGATCACCTACGCGCCCTCCATGCCAC
>DASQHW010000428.1:0-4770 GCA_035631895.1 Acidimicrobiia bacterium
CTTCATTGTGACGCCGGGGAGCTCAATCCTCGTGGACCTCGATCGACGCCGCCTCGCGCCACAGGCGCTCGACGACCTCGGGGTCGGCACGAGACAGGTCGTAGCCGGCGTCGGCCGCACGTCGTTCCATCCGCAGAAACCGGTCCTTGAACCGGCGTGCCCAACCCGCCAGCGCCGATTCACCGTCGATGCCGGCACGCGCGCCTGCAGCCGCCAGGGCGGCGAGCGCGTCGCCGAGTGCGCGCTCGTCGTCGGCACTTGTGGTAGCGGACCCCGGCGAATCGGCGACCTCGGGTGTGAGACCGACCGACGCAGCCTTGCGGAACAGCTTCTGCGCGTACAGCAACGACGGCAGTCCGGGAGTGATGCCCTCCACGAGTGACGTGTGGCCCTTCTCGACCTTCTTGATCTGCTCCCAGTTCGTCACGACGGCTTCCGCGTTCGGCGCCCGGACGTCGCCGAACACGTGCGGATGCCGGCGGACGAGCTTCTCGTGCACGTGCCGCGCGACATCGGCGATCGTGAAGGCGCCCGCCTCCGCCGCGAGCACCGAATGGATCATCACCTGGAAGAGCAGGTCACCGAGCTCGTCTTCCAGCGCGTCGTACGCCCCGGGCGGCACGTCGCCCGCCGGGGCTGTGGGTGGAAGCTCCTCGATCGCCTCCGCCACCTCGTAGGCCTCTTCGAGGACATGGCGCCGCAGCGAGTGATGGGTCTGCGCCGCATCCCACGGGCAGCCGCCGGGGCCGCGCAGCCGTTGCGTGAGCGCGACAAGCCGAGCGAGCTCCGCGCCGAGGGCGACCTCGCCGGTGTCGACGAACAGGGAGGTGAGGTGATCGGGCTCCACCATGCGGTCGAGCTCGGCGAGCGCGACCGTGAACACGCCCTCGTCGGGAAGGCCGAGGCGCTGCAGCACCGTCACCTCGTGATCGGGCGGCAGGTCCTCGAGCAATGCCAGCTTCACGTCCGAACACACCAACCTCGTGTCGCACTGCGCGAGCAGCATGGGCCCCGAGAACCCGGCGGCATCGACGGCGAACACGCGGGCATCGACCACACGTGCGCCGGCCATCGGGTCGATGCCGAGCCGGTTCCATGCGAGGTCGGCGAACGAGAGACCGGGCACGATCTCGACGTCGATGCCGGCGACGCGCAGGAGCTCCACGGTGCGTTCGGCAACCGAGGGGCTCCCGGGGACTGCGTACGCGACTTCGCCGTGCTCGTGCGCCTCTTCGACGACCCTCGCCGCGATCGCGGCGTACACCGCGTCGAGATCGTCACCCGAGTCGTACAGCATGTCGAGCGGCGAGAGCTCCAGGCCTTCGGCCGCGAGCTGCGCCACTGCAGGATGGCGCGACGTCCGCACGTAGCGCGCGGCGATGCGTGTGAGCGCGTCGCGTGCGGCGGGAAGCATCAACTCGGTGCCGGCCGGTCCGAGGCCGACCACGACGACGCGGTCCCGGTTCAACCCTGCTCGCGGCTCGTGCGAGGAGTCGGCGCGCTCGGCGGCGTGACGCTGTAGGCCTTTTGCCCCTGCCCCGCGTCGTGCAGGCCCCACGATCCGAACCGAGGATCGACCTTGACGTGCAGGGCTTTCACCCGGGCGTCGAGCACCGAGGCGGCGGCCGTCTGCAGCGCCTGCGCGATTTGTTGGTTCGTCGCGAGCGTCGGGTCCCAATGCCGCACGCGGATGAGGTGGAAGCCGAACTTCGTCTTCACCGGTGCAGTGACCGCGTCGAACGGCGCCTGTTCCGCAGCCTTTTGAAACTCCGGCACGAACTGGCCCGGCGCGAGACAACCGAGCATGCCGCCCTGCGCAGCAGACCCGGTGTCGATGGACTTGGCTCGTGCAACCGCGGCGAACTGCGCGCCGCGATGGATCTGCAACGCCGCGGCGTCCGCCTGCGCCTGCGTGTGCACCAGGATGTGCTCCACGAGCTTTCCGGACGGGCACGAGCGCAAGATCACGTCGAGACGCGCGCGTGACTGGACGAGCTCGTCGCGCATGGCCTGCGGGAACGAGTCGAACACCGCAGTATCACCCTGCTGCCGCGCGAATCCCGACTGCACGATCGGGAGGGCAGTCGTCCTGTCGGAGTCGGAGACCTGGAGCCGTTCCGCGCTGAACTCCGCGTCGATCACCGTCTGGTTGATCAGCTGCGAGAGCCAGAACGCGGTGAGGCCGGCGTCGGTGGTCTCGTCACCCGCGTTGCCCGCCGCGAGACCACTGGATTTGGCAAGGTCACGGAACCCCGCGCTGCTGTTGGCCTGCTCGACCCGCCGGAGGAGCCGTTCGCGCGTGATGTGCACCGTGTGGTCACCGCTCGCGTCGCGGAATGTGACCGTCGCCGCGTCGGACAGCGTGCTGCTCCCGCAGCCGCTCACGCCGGCGGCGACCGCAGCGACCACGACGACGGCCGCGAGTCGACGAGATGGACGGAAGATCATCCGGCGGATGGTATCGGCGCATCCGCCGCCGCATCGGCCGGGGTCGGTGCGATCTCGTCGAGCAGCCTGAGCAACGCCTGTGTGATCGTGAGCTCGCGGGACGGTTGCACAGGTACGACGACCGCACCGGGAAGGACCTGGGCACGCGCAACCAGCCGCTTGAGTCGAGCTTCTTGCGACTTGCGCAGTTGCAAACCGTCGAGACGCGCGTGGCCCTTCTGTACGGAGATCGCTCGTACGCCGAGCCGGAGACCGGTGGCGCGCAACCTCGCGACGTCGAGCAGCGCCTGCGCGGGTTCCGGCGGGGGCCCGTAGCGGTCTTCCCACTCGGCGCGGACGTCGTCGACATCGGCGAGTGTGGTGACGGCTGCGAGTCGCCGGTACGCCTCCATGCGAACGTCGTCCCGAGCGATGTACTCGCGTGGCAGGTGCGCGGTGACCGGCACGTCGATCTGCACTTCCGCGGGCTCCTCGCGCACCTCGCCGGTGAGCTCACCGACCGCTTCGGTCACCATCTCGACGTAGAGGTCGAAGCCGACCGCCGCGATGTGCCCGGACTGTTCGGCGCCGAGGAGGTTCCCGGCGCCGCGGATCTCGAGGTCGCGCATCGCGATCTTGAAGCCGGACCCGAGCTCGGTGAACTCCCCGATCGTCTTCAGGCGCTCGTAGGCTTCTTCGGTGAGCGCACGGTCCGGCGGGTACAGGAGGTACGCGTACGCACGCTGTCCACGCCTTCCGACGCGACCACGGAGCTGGTAGAGCTGCGCGAGGCCGAGCATGTCTGCCCGGTCGACGACGAGGGTGTTGACCGTCGGCATGTCGAGTCCACTCTCGACGATCGTCGTGCAGACGAGCACGTCGTGCTCGTGTTCCCAGAACTCCTGCACGATGCGTTCGAGCCGGCCCTCGTCCATCTGCCCGTGCGCGATGGCGACCCGCGCTTCCGGAACGAGTTGCCTGACATCGTCGGCGACGTGCGCGATGTCGCGCACCCGGTTGTGCACGAACAGCACCTGCCCCTCGCGCAGCAGCTCGCGCCGTATCGCCTCGCTGACCGCGCGCTGGTCGAATTCGTCGACATAGGTGAGGATCGGCTGGCGGTCCTCGGGCGGTGTGTTCACGAGCGAGAGATCTCGGATGCCTGTGAGCGACATCTCGAGTGTGCGCGGGATCGGTGTGGCGGTGAGCGTCAGCACGTCGACGTTCGTGCGCCACTCCTTGATCCGCTCCTTGTGCTGCACACCGAAACGCTGCTCCTCGTCCACCACGAGCAGGCCGAGGTCCTTGAACTGAATGTCGTGCGAGAGCAGCCGGTGCGTGGCGATGATGATGTCGACCGTGCCGTCGGCGAGACCCTTGACGACATCCTGCTGTTCTTTTGCGGAGAGGAACCGGCTCAACACTTCGACACGTACGGGATAGTTCGCGAAGCGCTCGCGGAATGTCTGGCCGTGCTGGCTCGCGAGCAGCGTGGTGGGGACGAGGATCGCGACCTGCTTGCCGTCGAAGACGGCTTTGGCCGCGGCCCGCAACGCGACCTCGGTCTTGCCGTAACCGACGTCACCGCAGATCAGGCGGTCCATCGGCACGGCGCGCTCCATGTCGGCCTTGGTCTCGACGATCGCCTTGGCCTGGTCGGGCGTCTCCTCGTACGGGAACGCGTCCTCGATCTGCTTCTGGAACGGCCCGTCGGACGCGAACGCGTGCCCGGGCGTCGCGAGGCGGCGCCGGTAGAGCACCACGAGCTGCCCGGCGATGTCGCGCACCGCTTTTCGCACGCGGGCGCGCGTCTTCTCCCAGTCGCCGCCGCCCATCTTGGACAGCTTCGGCTCCTCACCGCCTGTGTACTTGCGAATGAGGCCGATGTCCTCGGAGTCGACATATACGCGATCGCCGCCCTTGAACTCGACGACGAGCCGGTCACGCGTGACGCCGAACATCTCGCGCGTCTCCATGCCGAGGTACCTGCCGACGCCGTGCACCCGGTGCACGACGTAGTCATTCGTCGTGAGACCCTCGTAGTGATCGGTCGCTCTCCGCGTGCCCCGTGGCTTGCGGTGCACGCGCCGGCGCCCGGTGAGGTCCGCTTCGGCAACGAGCGCGAGCTTCACGGTTGGCAGCACGACACCGCGGTCGAGTGCGGCAACGACGACGTCCACCGGCGCGCCCTCGGCAACCAGCATCTCCTCGATGCGCGACTTGGAGCCGGTTCCCTCCGCCGCGACGACGACCCGATAGCCCTCCGCCTTCAGCGCGTTGAAGCGACGCGCGAGGCCTTCGACGTCGCCGACCACGGGGTCGAATCCGCTCGCGGCGAGCACC
>DASQHW010000429.1:0-3017 GCA_035631895.1 Acidimicrobiia bacterium
CGGCCACGCGACCGCTTCGCGGCTCGACGACTCAAAGCAGCTGTGGGCGCGCAACCGCCGCCGCTTCCTGGCGAAATGGATGGGCTCGGACGACCCACCGCGGCTCGCATCGTGCGAACCCGACCGCTTCGCCCGGAACCGTGCCACGGCGCGAGCCGTCGCCGGATGGATGGAGAAGTACTTCACGATTCGTGACCGGCACCGCGATCAAGCACGCACGGATCGTGTACAGAGCCCTCCCGTGCGGACGCTGCGAAAGGCTTCCCGCTCGTTGCGACACCTCCGCCAGATGCTCATCGACGGCCGCGCTGATCGACGGTGACCGGGCGATCGCCCGCGTCGGACGATGCCACGAGCGCGTCGAAGAACTCGACCGTCGCACGAGCGGCGCGTTTCATGGAGTAGTCCCGGCTCGTCGCGAGCCCACCGTCGCGCAGGCGCTGTTGGAGCGCCTGATCCGACAGCAACCTCAGCATCGCTCCGGCGGCGGCATCGGGATCGCGCGGCGGGACCAGCAGGCAGTTCTCTTCGTCACGCGCGTACTCGCGCACCCCGCCGACATCTGTGAGCACCGACACGGCCCCGCATGCCATGGCCTCGAGGGCCGGGAGACCGAACGCCTGGAAGTCGGAACCGTCGAAATGCACGTGCGCCCCCGAGTAGAGGCGTGCGAGATGCTCGTGGTCGGTGATCACTCCCTCGGCCCGATACGGAAAGGGCAAGGTGAGGTCACCGAGGTCCTCACCGAAGAGCACGATCTCGACGGACGGCACGGCCTCGTGCACCTTGGTGAGCGCCGCGACCACCACATCGAAGCCCCGACGAGGTGTGCGGGGCCGCGCCATCGCCAACACGACCGGTCGCGGAGGACGAACGACGGGGCGGGGATAGAAGAAGGCGAGGTCCAACCCGAGCGCAATCTTCCGGGACGCGAAACCGTCGTCTTGCAGCAGGCCGCGCAGCCACTCGGAGGTCACGATCCTGTGCGGGATCAAACCGTACGTGCGTCTCACCTGCGTGCGCTTCTCGGCATCCCCCTCGGGATAGAACCACGCCTCGTAGTCCTGCACGAAGTACACAGCGTGCGCCGCGCGGCCCGCATCGACGACCTTCCGGGCCCAACTTGCACTGCTCCAATGCGTCGCGACGACGATGTCCGTCTCGGCCATTCGCCGTGTCATGTCGTCGACACTGCGGAACACAGTGGGCCGAAGGCGCAGCCGCCACCGGAAGACCTCGCGCCGCGCGTCCTTGAGCGCGGCTATTCGGGCGTCGACACCGAGCGACCGCAGCTCGCTCACCAGCTGCATCACCACGAGGGCACCGCCCGTGAGCCTCAGCTCGGGCAACACGTACGTCACCCGCAACGCGCCTTGGGGGGGCACGAACGTCTCGGCACGGTGTCGGACGGCGAGCCGGGCGCGCCAGCCTTCGACGACCTCTCGTCGCGCGAGGATCTCTCCGGGGGCATGGAACATCGCCTCCTTGCGGAGCACACTCCGTGCGAGACGAACGAGTCGTGTCCCGAGACGGAACCGGAACGACTTCACGACCGCCGTGCCGTCACGTTGCGACTGCTCGAGCAGCTCGAACAGCGCGAAATTCGAGGCGGTGAGCTCGACCGCATCCTGATGCACCACTTGCAACGCATCCAGGAGCACACGACGACCGGCGAGCCACGGGCCCACCCGAGCCGCAGACGCGGACGGCAGGAACACGCCGCCACCAGCACCCGGCGCGCACCAGATGAGCGTCCCCGCCGGGTCGAGCTGCGCGGCGATGTCGGCCAGCGCGCATCGAACACCCTCCTTGGCGCCTTCCCTGCGGTCGGCCTGCGCGCCCGACCCGACGTCGATCTCGACGACGAGAACGGGCCGCGCGTCTGCGTGAGCCCGGAAGTAGTCGACGAGAGCCGGAGCCAGCGCGTGGAGCGAGTGCCAGTTCGGCTCTCCGCACACCCACACGACCTCGGGCCGGCTGTGCTCGGCCTCGCGGGTGAACTCGTCCGCCGGACAGGACGCCACGACAACACCGCTGCCGACCGGGAGCGCGAGGTCCGCGCGCGGCACCTGATCGATCCAGCAAACGAGTACCGACGACGGTCGTAGCGCATCGACGAGGGGTTCGAGGATCGCGCGCCGCAGGAGATCGTCCGGCGCGGACGTGCCCTCGTTCGTCGTCGTCCCTCGATCCGGACCCACGACGCTCCCTTCGCTCGTTCGTCCCGCAGGTTCCTCCGGAGACGGCATCCTACGATCCTGCGAGCGCGCGCGTTCGACGTGCGCGTATCAGCTGTCGCAACCGTCGAGGATCATCAGGTCCCGAGCGACCAGCGCGTCGACGAGCTCGAGGATCTGTGTTTCCACCGTCGCCGGCTGCTGTCCGGAGCGCGCGGCGATCGCGTGTGCAATCTCGCCGAGTGTCCGCGTTCCGTCGCACGCCGTCCAGAACATGCTCGCCGGTACGTTGAGGTGATGGAGCATCATCGTCGCCGCATCGAACGCGACGATCTCGTCGTCGAGCCTCACCGGTTCGACGCCGGGTGCCGGCCGTGGCCTGCTCACCATCAGCGCGGCGCGGAGATCGTCCGTCAAGGTCTCTTCGTCTCCAAGGCTTGCAGCTGCAGGAACTGCCCCGAGATGAGAGCGACCGCGTCTTCGACATGGTCGTACTCGAGCCGGTAGCAGTCGCAGCCCTCCAACATCCGGGCCAGCACTCTCAACGCCTCGGCCCCGGAGTCGAGGAAGGAGAAGGCCTGTTCGGCAAGCGACATCGCCGCTTCTGCGCGGGAGAGCGGGTGCATCCGGGCGCTTCTCGCCGGTACCCGGCACGGCAAGAGCACCATCTCCGGTGTGCTCGGCTCGCCGATAGTCCCGCCCAGCTCGGCAGGGAGCACATATCGCAAAGTCGAGACGAAGCGGGAGGCCGTCGAAGGCATCGATCCGAGCTCCGGGAACAACGACCACACGTCCTGACGCAATGCGATGGGCTTCGGATACGGCTCGACGGACCCCGAT
>DASQHW010000430.1:0-4078 GCA_035631895.1 Acidimicrobiia bacterium
CCCGATACACCCGTGTACGTCGCGCTCACCAGTCCCGAAGGTGCATCGTGGACGTGGGGCGACCCGGGTACCGATCGCGTCGAAGGGCACGCGCTCGACTTCTGTCTGGTCGTGACGCAACGCCGGCATGTTGCGGACACGAAGCTCGCGATACAAGGCCCGGTCGCGACACAATGGATGCAGATCGCGCAGGCGTTTGCTGGACCTCCCGGCGCCGGCCGTCAGCCGCTGCGTGCACGGGCTGTACCCGACTGACCAGGAGGCCGTAGTTGGGAGAGCCTGATGAGTGAGATGGTGGGCACGGTCGCGACGCTGTCGCGGTTTACGGTCAAGTCGATGCAGGGCGAGCGGCTCACAGCATCCGAGCTGACCGAAGGCGGTCTCGCCGGCGACCGCGCGTACGCGCTCGTGGACACCGAGACCGGCAAGGTGCTGAGCGGCAAGACGCCGCGGCTGGGGACGCGGCTCTTGGGATGCCGAGCTGCCTTCGTCGACAACCCGGGATCGGGTGACGGCACGTCTCCGGTCCGCATCACGCTCGCCGACGGCACGACCGTGGCAAGCGACGACCGCGACGTCGACGAAGTCCTCTCCGGCTTCTTCGGGCGCGAGGTCACGCTGCAGCGCAGCGCCCCGGACGACTTCACGACCGATCAGCACCATCCTGATATCGAGGGCCTTGATCCCGAGGGGCACCGCGACACCGTGACCGCATCGAAGTTGGGCTCGGCCTTGTTCGCGCAGATGGGAATCCCGTCGCCGCTACCGGCCGGTTCCTTTCTCGATGCGTTCCCGGTCTCGGTGCTGACGACCTCGACGCTCGCCCAGCTCGAAGCGCTTCGTCCCGAGAGTCGCTTCGACCAGCGCCGTTTCCGCATGAACGTCGTCGTGGACACCCCGGAGACGGGATTCGTCGAGAACGACTGGACCGGCCGCGGGTTGCAGATCGGGGACGCGGTCCGCCTCACGGTCTTCCTTCACGATCCTCGGTGCGTGATGACCACACGGGCGCAGGAGGACCTTCCCGAGGACACCGAGGTCCTCCGGACACTCGTCCGGCACAATCGGCTCGACATCGGAGGCGGCCTGTACCCGTGCGCCGGCGTCTACGCAGTCGTCGAGGCCGGCGGAACCATCCACCCGGCGGACCCCGTGTCGCTGTTGTAGTCGTCCTCGTGGCCGGAGAATCAGGGATCAGAGGGACATGGTGATGCGGATGATGCGGTCCTTCACCTGCGTCGGCGTGAGCGAGCTCCACAGCGCGAGTGCCTGCGCGTCGTACCCGACGAGATAACGCGTGCGCGGCAGTCGTGTCGTCAGCGCCGCCCCGATCACCTTCGCGCACTGCGCCGGGTCACCCATCAACGGCTGGAAGAGGCGTGTGTTGAACAGTGTGCGCCTGTACGCGGCGTCGTAGCGTGAGCCTTCCCGCTTCGCGATCTCGCGTTCGGTCTCTTCCCAGATGCCCGTCTTGAAGCCGCCGGGCTCGACGAGGATCACCCGCACGCCGTCGCGGGCGACCTCCATGCGCAACGCGTCCGACAGCGCCTCGAGCGCATGTTTCGTCCCTTGGTACCAGCCGCCGAGAGGCGTGGTCGTGCGCCCGTAGATCGACGAGATGTTCACGATACGGCCGCCGCCCGCGGCGCGCATGTGGCGCAACGCGTGACGTGCGAGTCGCATCGGCGCGAGGACCATGGTCTCGAACGCGGCGCGCGCTTCGTCGTCACTCACGTCCTCGATGGAGCCGGCAATGGAGTAGCCGGCGTTGTTCACGAGCCCCCACGGCCGGTGCGTGTCGATCACCCGCGCGCACGCGACAGGATCAGTGACGTCGAGGAGCTCGGCCGCGACGAAGACACCCGCGTCGGCAGCGGCCTTCGCGACGATCTCCGCCTTCTCTTCCGAGCGGACGGTGCCCACCGAGTGGAAGCCCCGGCGGGCCAGCTCGAGCACTGCGGCCAGCCCGATCCCGGAGTTGGCACCTGTCGTGAGAACGGTTCGCGATTCGCCCACGAGCCCGCAGGTTACGATGACTCCAGGTGCGCCGGGAAGTCTGGTCGGCATTCGCGTGCAACATTCGCGTGCAACTCGCCGGGAGCCGACTTTGCCGAACAGCGACGCCTTCGACAGCGAGACCGTGCGGGCGGCGAGGCGCGTCTCCGAGCTCAGCGTCGTATGGACCGTCACCTCGAGCGCCCTTGCCATCGCTCTCGGCGTCGTCTCCGGGAGCATGGTGCTCATTGCGTTCGGCGCGATCGGGTGCGTCGATGCCGTGGGCTCGATCGCGCTCGTGCACCACTTCCGCCACGCGCTCCAGGCCGAGGAGATCTCCGATCGTTTCGAGAGACGTGCACATCAGATCGTGATTGCCGGGCTCGGCATCATCGGCACGGCGACGATCATCGCGAGCGCGCTGCGCCTCGTCACCGGTGCCTCCTCGTCGACCTCCCGCGCCGGTGCCGTGGTGGCGGCCGTCTCGTTGGTTGCGTTGGTCTCGTTGTCGGCACGCAAACAACGGGTCGCGCGTCGGGTGGGCAGCCCGGCGCTGCTCGCCGATGGTCATCTCTCTGCGATCGGTGCGCTGCAAGCGGCCGTCGCGCTCGCCGGCCTGGTGGCGGCACAACTGCTGGGCTGGGAGTGGGCCGATGCAGTCGCTGCGCTCGCCGTCGGTGCGGTCGCACTGACCCTGGCGCTCGCCGGCCGGCGCCGGCGCGACGTGATCTAGGGATTCGGCTCGAACGGGCCTCTGCCCATCTGCTCGCGCACCGTCACCACCGGCGGGTTCGTGAGCGTGCGCCGTTGCCAGTTGGCCCCGTCGACCACGAGCGTGTGGCCGGAGATGAAGCGCGCGTACGGAGATGCGAGGAACGTCGCAGCCCAACCGAGCTCCTGGCGCTGTCCCACGCGGAGTGCCGGCTGACATGCGTCCTTGTCGGACGTGCGGTCGAGGTTGCCCCGGATGTCGGCGGTCATGTCCTCGTGCGGGAACAACCCGGGCACGAGCGCGTTCACCTGGATCCCGTACGGGCCCCACTCGACCGCGAGTGACTCCGTCAGGTTCTTCACGCCTGCTTTCGCAGCGGCCGAGTGCACGAAGCCGGGGCCGCCAGTCCACGCGTACGACGCACCGACGTTGACGATCGAGCCCGGCGAGTTGGCAGCGATGTGGCGGCGGCCGAACTCGCGACAGCACAAGAACGTGCCGTTGAGCGTGATGTCGACGACCGTGCGCCACGCGTTGGGCGACATGTCCTCGGCGGGCACCGGGAAGTTCGCGGCCGCGTTGTTGATCAACACGCCGGGCAGCCCGAAGCGTGCTTCCGCCTCGTCGAACGCGGCGGCGATCTGCTCGGTGTCCCGAATGTCGCACTGCACCGTGAGCACGGGTGCACCGATCGCGCTGATGGCTTCGTGCGCGGCCTCCAGGTGCTCGGGCTTGCGGCTCGCGATCACCATTGCCGCGCCGAGTCGTGCGAACTCCGCGGCGATCGCCTTGCCGAGACCCGTGCCCCCTCCGGTGACGAAGACGCCGACGTTCTCGAAGGTGCCGGCCGGCAATGCGCTCGCGCCGGCGGGCGGGGGTGCGGGCAGGCCGATGAGCTCACTCACGTCTAACTCCCCGTGTAATTCGGTGGGCGCTCCTCGGTGCGCGCGGCCCGCATCTCTGCGAAGTCGTCACTGCGGTTGATGAACGTCTGGTAGATCATCTCGTCGCTCATCGACGCGCGTATCTGCGGCTGCGCGAGGTGCCGGATCACTTCGCGCGCCATCTTCACGGTCACCGCGGGCGCGGCCGCGATCTGTTCCGCCATCTCGCGCACGACGGTGTCGCGGTCGTTCTCCGCGACCACACGCGAGACGACACCGTGCGCGAGCGCTTCCTCGGCCGTGAGGATCCTGCCGGTGAGCACCATGTCGCTCACCACGCCGTGCCCGCACATCTCGTACAGCACCGCGACGCCGCCGGTATCGGGAATCACGCCGTAGGTGACCTCGGGGAGCCGGAAACGCGTGCCCTCCGCCGCGACGCGGATGTCGCACAACAGCGCCCGCTGGAACGAGCCACCCATCACCC
>DASQHW010000431.1:0-4117 GCA_035631895.1 Acidimicrobiia bacterium
CTCGAAGTGTCGCCGGCGGGACAGCCGAGGTGCTCGTCCTCGAGCTCGACGGCACCACTGCCGGGTTCGCAGAGCTGTCTCGCAGCGGCGACATCCCTTCGTTCGGCATCGTCGCTCGATGCGCCATCGGGTCGATGGGTGTGCTCGGCGCGCTCCGTGCAGGCTGGCGCGCACGCGCCCGCAGCGCCGTCGACATCCAGCCGCCAGCGGGTATCCACCTAGTCGAGCTTCAGGTCGCGCCCCCGCATCGCAACGCCGGCCTCGGAGGTCGGCTCCTCGCCGAGGTGGAACGGACCGCCCGCCAGCAACGCGCCCCGACGCTGTCGCTGACCACGGCCATCGACAACCCGGCCCGACGGCTGTACGAACGCAACGGGTTCCACGTCGAGGCCGAGAAGCGACACCGCCACTACGAAGCACTCACCGGCAGCCCGGGCCGCGTCTTGATGGTCAAGACACTCGCAACCTGAGCCCGCCCCTCTACGCCGGGTCAACCGCGCTCGATCGTTGTCGAGTGGCTAGGTCCGTCCGCTGCCCACGCGATCGCATGGCGAGAATTCGCTGTCGTTGCCGCCGTGCTCCATCTAGAACCAGACAATGCCCGAGCGGGACATCACTCACCTCGTCCCGCCGCGGGACATGGCCGATGGCGAACCGCCGCGCGTCCGGATCCGCCTTGGCGAACGAGCAGCGCTGCTTCGGCGTGGGCGCGCAGCCGCGTGACCGTGTTCACAGCGACCGTTCCCGGACGATCGTCGCGACATTGATGCGCTTCAACCCGCGCCAAGTGCTCCACTGCGCGACGAGCGACGCCGCGAACACGGCGAGGACGACGAGGAGGACCGTCGAGGGCTGCATCCGCAGCTCCCAGCGGTAGCCGAGGTTCTCGTAGTGCGACATGAACCAGCGGGCGATGCCGATGCCGGCGACAATACCGATGGGAATGCCGATCGCGGTCAGGAGGAGATTCTCGGTCGCGACGAGGCGGCCGAGGATGCCGCGCGACATGCCGGCGGCAGTGAGTGTGCCGAGCTCAACGCTGCGTTCGGCGAGGTTGGCAGACATCGCGTTGTACAACAACGCGACCGCCATCACGATCGCGAACAACAACATCACGCCGACGAGCACGTCCATGATCTGAAACGCGTCACGCATCGTTTGTTCGAGCGCGGCGTTGTCGAAGTACGCGGCCGCGCCCGGCAGCTGGCCGAGCCGGTGCGTCACCGCATCGTGCGCCACATCCGGGCGCAGCTTGATCAGGGCACCGGAATCCATGTCGCGGCCGACAGTCGAGTTGAGGTGGTCGAGCGACGTGTACGCGACTGCGGTGAGCGGCTCGTCGACGAACCCCGCGACACGCTCCACGAGCCGAGCGCCGTCGGCGGCGGTGACCGTCACCTGATCGCCGGTACGGATCGACAACAGATTGCCGAGCCCCCGACCGAGCAACACACCTGACGGCGGCAACGTCACCTGGCGGCCGCCGGGTTCGACGAAGCGGTGCATCGTCGTGTCGGACGGCAGCCCGACGAGAATCGTGTCGAAACGCTTTGCGTTGTGGGTGAGTGTCGCCTCGACGCGCGCGAACGGCTCCGCGGCCGCGACCGCGGGGTCGCGACGCGCGCCGGCGACAACCTCCGCCGTCTTGCCCGACGTCGCGTACAGTTGGCCGTCACTGCGGTCGACGGTCCCGTACTGGCGGTCGAGGACGTTCGCGACCGTATCGCGCAAGCCCGCGAACACGAGCACCAGGCTCAACGACACCGCGACACCGACAACCGTGAAGACCGCGCGCCGCCGGTTGCGGCCGAGTCCACGCACGACCATCCGCCAGCGGGCCGGCAGGTGCCGCACCGGCGGCGCGACCCGTTCGAGCAGCGAGCGCGACCCATGGCCCGCTGGCGCGACGCGCATCGCTTCTGCCGGCGCGGTCCGCGCCGCGGCGCGGGCCGGACCCCACGCCGCGAACGCCGTCGCGGCAACACCGGAAACGACTGCGACGGCCATCGTCGCGATGTGCAGCGACGCGACGTGCAACGGCAAGCCGAGCGCGCCGGTGTACATCGTCGTGAGCCACCGGCCGAGCAGCACCCCGAGCACGAGACCCGGCATCGCGGCCGCGATGCCGGCGATGAGGCCGTATCCGAGGTAGTGGCGTCGCAACGTGCGCGGAGAGATGCCGTTCGCGACGAGCGTGCCGATCACCGCACGTTGCGCGGACACGAGACGCGACAACAAGATGAACGCGCCGAGCACCGCGGCGACGAGGAACAAGAGCGGCAGCAGGTTGGCGAACTGCCCGAAGGTCTGCACATCCTGATCGAGCGCAACGAACGACGGCTGATCTTTGCGCGCTTGCACCACGAGACCGTGCTCGCGGGCCAGCGCAGTCGCGGCCGCAACCAGCGCCGGTGCGCGGCGCCGGTCCCGTGTGTAGAGCGCAAGCTGGCGTTCCGGTGCGGACATGAGTCGCGCGGCAGACGCCTCGGGGGCGAAGACCACGCCGAACTGCTCGGCACTCGTCATCATCTCCTGCTGACTGCGCGCCGGCCAGAAGTACTCGGTAGCAAGCCCGCTGCCGGACACGACGACCGGCTGCCAGCCGCGCGCGCCGTACAACTCGATCGTGCTCCCCGGCTTCAGCTTGAAGTGATCCGCGACGTGCTGTTCCACGAGCACCTCACCCGCACTGGGCAGCCGACCTTGGCGGAGCGCAATCTTTCCGACATCGGGCTGTCTGCCGTCGGGGAGGCTGATCACGCGCGCCAGTAGCGTGTGCTCCGCGATGCGGGCACCGGAATCCTGCTGAGCGCGCGCGGTGACGAACGGCGCGCCCGGCAGACGCGTCGCATCGGATGCGACCGCATTGACCCCCGGACCGCTCAGCACGACGTCCGGCAGCCGTTGCGTCACGTACGCGCTCGAGAACGAGTCCTTCAGATTGCGGTACGCGTCATTGGCTGCAACGAAGACCGCGATGCCGATCGCCACAACAACCACCACCGCGGCGAACTGCGTCCGCTGGCGCCACACATCGCGGCTCAGCTTCCTGTGCAACACCGTGCTCACCACTCCAGCTCCGCGGCCTCGACCGGATGGTCGACCCGTTCGTCGCTCGCGATCGCACCCGAATGCAGGCGTACAACACGGTCCGCCATGCGCGCGATCGCCGAGTTGTGCGTCACGAGTAGCACCGTGTGATGGCCCTCGCGCGCGAGATCGCGCAACACGGCGAGGACCTGGCGCCCCGTGTCGAGGTCGAGGCTGCCCGTCGGCTCATCGCACAGCACGAGTGGCGGTTCCTTCACGAGCGCGCGCGCGATCGCGACGCGCTGCTGCTGACCGCCCGACAACTGACCGGGGAACCGGTCGCCGACGTCGCCGAGGCCGACACGCGCGAGCGCGGCGCGGCTGCGCGCTTCGGCGTCGCCGCCCGTGACCTCCGCGAGGAGCTGCACATTCTCGAGCGCGGTCAACGTCGGCACCAGGTTGAAGAACTGGAACACGAACCCGACACGATCGCGGCGGTACGAGGTCAAGTCGTCGCCCGAGAGGTGCGCGATGTCCGTCCCCGCGACGCGCACCTGACCGCTCGTCGCTTCCTCGATCCCCCCGATGAGATTGAGCAGTGTGGTCTTACCCGACCCTGACGGGCCAAGGATGACGACGAACTCGCTCGGCGCAACCTCCAAGGTTGCACTGCGGAGTGCGTCGACCGCGACGGCGCCCGTGCCGTAGCGCTTTGTGCAACCGACCAGCGCGACCGCGGGCTCGCCACTCTTGGCGGCGTGTTCGGCCGCGTCGGCGAGCTCGGACGCACTCTTTGCGCGGTGGGCGAGCGTGCGCACGTCGCCTCCCCTCTTCGCGGCCGAGCCCGCGCGGGTCGCACTCCTTTCGTCAATTTGACTCGACCGGGGTCAGTGTCGACAGGGTCCAAAGGCCCTCCGCCCACGACGCGACAGGCCTGCGCGCCCTCAGCACCCGAGGGGCTGGCTGCCGTTTGCTCTCAGCGCGATACGCCGGCGCGCTCGTCAGGACTGGCCAACTGCTTGTACACCGTGTGCGACCACACCTGTCCGAGCATCGCCTCGACGTAGTCGCGCGCTTCTGCAACGCG
>DASQHW010000432.1:0-5863 GCA_035631895.1 Acidimicrobiia bacterium
GCGCTTGGATCTGAGTGTTCGTCGTGCTCTTCAACAACTGGCTGGAGTTCAGCGTGGGTGCGCTCCCGCCGCCGGCGGCGTTCTTGCCGTGACATTGCGCGCAGTTCGCGGCGAAGACCTGGCGGCCGATGTCCGTGTAGCTCGTCGTCTGCGCGCGCAACGCGTCCTTGCGGAGGCCCGGTTCCCGCAGGCGGTACGTCACGAAGCCGGCGAGGAGCAGCACCATGAACACGAGGCCCCAGGCGAGATAGCGGTTGAGACTGCGCGCGAGCCACTCCGGTTCGAAGGGCGGCGGCTGTGGGCGTTCTCTCGGCACGTCAGGCCTTTCCGATGCAGCCGGGCCCCTTGGGCGGAGTCAGGAAGTTCTTCACGCCGCGGGGTGGTCCGGCTTTCAGGACACTCGTGTCGACCACGACGCTGTCGCCGACGAACTTCACCTCGAAACGATCCATGCCGCGTGGCGCGGGTCCCGCGATGTACTCGCCCGCGAGGTCGTAGATCGAGCCATGACACGGACATTCGAATCTGCCGGAGCTGTCGCAGTACGGGACGTGGCAACCGAGGTGCGGGCACTTCTGCGAGAGGGCGAAGATGTAGTCGTTCGCGTTGACGACGTACATGCGGCCGGCAGGCACGTACGTGCTGGTGTTCGTCGCGAAGCTCGACGTCGTGCCGACGGTGATCTTGGCGCCACCTGCACCGGACGCGAGCGGGCGGAGTGCCTCGTATCCGGTGTATGCGGCCGCTCCGATCAGCAGCGCGCCGCCGATCTTCCAACCTCCGCGGAGGAAGTCGCGCCGGCTCGGGTCATCCATTTGTGGCTCCTAGAACTCGATGTACGAGTGGGTCCAAGGTGCGATGAACTTCCATCCCGGCCCGCGGAAGAAGGTGCCGACCACCGTGAGCACCACCGCGATGGCGAGCAACACCGAGAACAACGTGACTGCGACTTTGCGATGACTCGCTCGGGTGTCCGGGTTCCGGTCGATGTACGGCAGCAGGAGGAGGACCAGCACGCCTCCCGCGGGAACGAGGATTCCGGCGACGAGGGGATCGAAACGTGAGAGCAGCTCCTGCAACCCGGCGAAATACCAGGGGGCCTTCGCCGGCTCGGGCGTGACATTCGGGTTGGCCAGGCCCCGTAGTGGTGCGCTGAACGAGACCGCGAGGCCGAGCACGACTGCCGCGGTGCCGAGCGCGACGACGACGTGCCGAACCAGCAGATGCGGCCAGGTGAACACCGTGTCGTCGACCGGGCGTGCGGCCTCGGTGAGCGATTCCCGGTCGACGACGCCGAGAAGCCGCACCCGACCGCCGTAGAGCTCGGGCGCGGCGTGTGCCATCGACGCGGCTGCCGGGGCCGCCGCCGGACGCTCGGTCGCTTCCTCGGCGAAGGTGCCGACGGTCGAGCGTTCCACCGCGAAGCCGTCCTTGCGAACGCGCCAGATGTGGACCGTCAGCATCAGGGCGAGCAGCATCGGAAGCACCGCGACGTGCAGCGCGTAGAAGCGCAACAGGGTGGTCTGGCCGACCTGGGGCCCGCCGATCAAGAGGTCCTGCAGCTTGCCGCCGAGGAGCGGGACGTAGTGCACGAGGTTCGTGCCGACGGTGACCGCCCAGTACGAGAGTTGATCCCACGGCAGCAGATAACCGGTGAAGGAGAACGCGAGTGTGAGCAGCAGCAGTCCGACACCGATCGCCCAGTTGAACTCGCGCGGCTTCTTGTACGCGCCGGCGTAGAACACCCGTACGAGGTGAAGTGCGACGACGAGGACCATCAGGTGTGCCGCCCAGCGATGCACGTTCCTGATCAGTTGCCCGAAGCCCACGCCGGTCTTCAGGTTCTGCATGTCGCCGTACGCCGAGCCGACCGACGGGGTGTACACGAACATGAGGTAGACGCCCGTGAGAACCAGGATCCCGAACAGGACCGCGGCGATGAACCCGAGGCGCAGCGAGTACCGGAAGCGCAGCACGCGGTTCGGGATCTTGACGGGATACACGTGCAAGAAGACGTTGCTGAACGACTGGAGCGCTCGGCCGCGTGGCGTGTCGGTCTGGGCATGACGGAACGCGGAACGCCACGCGTCACTGCGCTTGAGGCGCGCCATGATGCCGTGGTCCACCGAGGTGCGGCCCGGTTCGAGCTTCTCGGTGTCGACGTCAGTCATGCATCAGCTCCTTCGCGTGAACCATCGACAGTGCGCCGGGCGGGCACCGATTGACGCACAGCCCGCATCGGATGCAGAGGTCCTCGTCGAGGAGCAGCACGGACTGCCGTTCCGTGCCCAGACCGACATGGTCTGCACGTGCGATCGTGATGCAATCCGGCGGGCACACGTCGACGCAGAGACCGCAGAGAATGCACAGCTCGGGCGAGAGCATGACGTTGTCGAAGCAACGCAGGCAGCGCAGCCCCTCGAGGCGCGCCTGGCGCTCGTCATAACCGGTCTCGACCTCACCAAAGCCAACGCGGCGATCGGTGGGTGTCGCCGGGACCGGCTGGCGCGGGATCGCGTCGTAGTCACTGTCCAGGCGCCGGAAGCCTCTGCGCAGCTCGACCCGAATCTCGTGCGTCGACGCTGGCTGCGCGCCCGTGAGCGCGGCGTGGATCGACGCAGCTGCGCGTCTTCCGTCAGCGATCGCGTCGATCAGGTTCCTGGGGCCACGCGCGACATCACCACCGGCCCAGAGACGCGAATCCGAGGTCCGCAGCGTCTCGGGATCGATCTGTACACCACCGAAACGGGTGCGCTCGACCTCGACGCCGGCCAGGAAGCCGACGTCCGCCGCTTGCCCGACTGCGAGGATGACGGTGTCGGCTTCGAGAACGGACTCGGTGCCCGGTTCGAACGTCGGCGAGAACCGCCCGTCGGCGTCGAAGACCGAGGTCACGGCGATCGTCTCCAGGCCCGTGACGCGCGTGTCGCCCACGAACCGGTGAGGACCGCGCCGGTACACGATCCGGATGCCTTCGCGCTCGGCCTCGTCGATCTCCTCGGGATCGGCAGGGATCTCGTCGGGAGACTCCAGCGCGACGATCGTGACGTCCAGCACGCCGGCCCGGCGCGCCGCACGCGCGACATCGAGCGTCGTGGTCATTGCTCGCCGCGCGTCCTCCTCGGACGTCGCACCGAGGGCAACGGGCGAAGGTGCTGCCGTTCCGGTGGACGCTGCGCGGAGCGCGGTGCGCGCGGCGTCGAAGGCCACGTTGCCGCCGCCCACGACGACGACGCGCTCGCCGAGCTCGACGCGGAAGCCCTGATTCACGTTGAGCAGGTATTCGACGGCCCGAAGCACGCCGTCGAGGTCGTGTCCGGGAAGGTCGAGATCACGTCCGCTTCCTGTGCCGACCGCAAGGAAGACTGCGGCATGACGCTCGAGGAGCTCGGTGATCGTGTGCGTCTCGCCGACGCGCGCGTTCGTCTCGACGTCGATGCCGAGCTCCACGATCGCTTCGATCTCACGGGCGATGAGCGCGCGCGGGAGTCGATACTCGGGGATGCCGAGCACCATCATGCCGCCGAGCCGGTCCTGCGCCTCGTACACCGTGACCGGATGGCCGGCGAGACGGAGATCGCACGCGGCGGCGAGCCCGGCCGGGCCGCCCCCGATCACTCCGACGCTGGGCCCGCTCGCCGGCGGTACCTCGCCGTGCGCCTCGTGCCAGATCGTGTTCGCGGCGAAGCTCTCGACGCCGAAACGCTCGGTGACGAATCGTTTGAGCGCGCGGATCGAGACCGGCGCGTCGACCGAGCCCCTTCTGCACGCGCGCTCACATGGCGCGGCGCACACCCGGCCGCATACGGAAGGAAAAGGGTTCGGCGCGCGGGCGATGAGGTAGGCGTCCTTGAAACGCCCTTCGGCGATCGCCGTGACGTAGGCACCCGCATCGGTGTGCACGGGACACGCGGCGCGGCACGGCTCGTTGGCCCACAGCCAGTCGGCACCGGGCGTGGCGGGGCCCGCCATCAGATGATCTTCCGGCGCTGGAGCTGTCGGAGCGCCCACGCCAATGCGAGCAGGAAGATGAAGAACAGTGGTGTCACGCCGCCGACGAGACTGCTGCGAGTCTTTCCGTGAAATTTGGTGAGCACCGCGTTGCTGCCGTACACGAGCACCCCGATGCCGACGACGACGATGATCGCCGTGGTCAGGAGCGCCCGGGGCCAACCAATCGGGGCCGGAGGTTCGGTGTGGTCATCCATGGCTCAGCCGATCGTGAGGGGTGCGCGCATGCCTTTGCCGTAGTGGCCTGCGAGGTTGCAGACGACTGCGTAGCTGCCGGCGGTCATGTTCTTGATCGTGAAGGTGCGGGTGTCACCGGGTTTGAGGTTGGGGTCTCCGGTTTCACCGATGTTGCTGTCTTCGCCGACTTTGTCGGCTCCGGTCTTGACGGGTGCCGGAGGGTCGCCGCCGTAGGTGATGGGCAGTTTGTCGTAGGGGATGTTGGTCTTGAGGACGATGGCTTCGTGTTCGATCGTGCCGGTGTTCTTGACGACGAAGGTGACGTCGCCGGCGGGTGCGGTCGCGGGTGACAGGGTGAGGCTCATCGGACCGGCGGCACCGTTGGTGTCACTCACCGTCACGTTCACCGTCGTCCCGGGGGCGGTGGGCGCCGTCGACGTCGGTGCCTTCGGGATCTTGACGCCGCCCTCCAACGTGTCGCCGCCGGTCGCGCTCGGCGTGCTCGCACAGCCGGCAAGCGCGCCGAGGATCGCAAGGAACGCGATGCCCGCGATGAGTCTGTGTTCACCTCGCACGTGCCTACCTCTCAGCCCGACTCGGGCACCGGTGGCCCGGCGATCGGGCATCGTGGGATCGCGGCGGCAACATCGTAGGTTCAACCGCGTACGGAGGTGCGGACTCGACGACTTGGTGTTGGGTGAACGTTGGGACCCCCGTTGTGTGTGCCCTCGGCGCCTCGACGTGCCGCAGACGCTAAACAGTGCCCGTGCAACCTGTCACTTCACCGATGCAGGGCACGGTGGTGTCGATCGACGTCGGCGCGGGAGACGTCGTGCGCGCCGGCCAGCAGCTCGTCGTGCTCGAGTCGATGAAAATGGAGCACGTCGTCTCGGCGGCGTGGCCGGGAGTCGTGAGGTCGGTGCCGATCGCAGTGGGCGACACGGTGATGCCCGGAGATCCGCTGGCGTTTGTCGATGCCGCCGACACCGCGAGCACCACCGATGATGGCGTCGCCGAAGCGATCGATCTCGACCATGTGCGGGATGATCTCGCCGAGGTCATCGAGCGCCACGAGGTGGGTCACGATCACCGTCGCCCGGACGCAGTGGCGCGCCGGCGCGCGACGGGACAACGGACGGCGCGCGAGAACGTCGCAGATCTCCTCGACGACGGCAGCTTCGTCGAGTACGCGCCGCTGGTCGTCGCCGCGCAGCGCCGCCGCCGTTCCCTGGAGGAGCTGATCACGCGCACGCCTGCCGACGGTCTCGTCGGCGGGATCGGCACGGTGGACGGTCAGCCGGTGATCGCGATGTCGTACGACTACACGGTTCTCGCCGCCACGCAGGGGCTCTGGAACCACGCGAAGAAGGACCGTCTCTTCGAGCTGGCCGAGCGCATGCGCGTGCCCGTCGTGTTCTTCACCGAGGGCGGCGGCGGCCGCCCCGGTGACACCGACGGTTCGGGCGTCTCGGGTCTGGACTGCCTCGCGTTCAACTACTTCGCGAAGCTCAGCGCGCTCGTGCCGCTCGTCGGAATCACGTCGGGCTACTGCTTCGCGGGCAACGCCGCGCTCCTCGGTTGCTGCGACGTCATCATCGCGACCGAAGGATCGAACATCGGCATGGGCGGTCCCGCGATGATCGAGGGTGGCGGCCTCGGCGTGTACGAACCGGGC
>DASQHW010000433.1:0-6850 GCA_035631895.1 Acidimicrobiia bacterium
GCGCTCGTCGAGCACCTGGCGGCGGCCGGATACGACGTCGTGGCGCACGAGGTGACGGGCGACGGCGCGGGTGACGTCGAGCGTGCGCTCCGCGCGCTGTGCGACGGTTTCTCGGGCCTGGTGGTGACGACCGGCGGGACGGGCTTCGGCCCGCGCGACCTCACCCCCGAGGGCACGCGCGCCGCGCTCGACCGCGAGGCGCCGGGCATCGCGGAAGCGATCCGGCGGGCGAGCGACGCCGGCGGGCGCGGCTTCGGCATGCTGTCGCGGGGAGTCGCCGGTGCGATCGGGGGGGCACTCGTCTGCAACCTGCCCGGGTCGGCGAGCGGCGCCGTCGAAGGCGTCGACGTCCTGCTGCCGGTCGTGCCGCACGCCCTCGACCTCCTCGCCGGCGGCCATCCCCACTGACCCGGCGCCGCGCCGCCGCGAAATAGAACGCGTTGCAATTCTGCCGCGCCGGGGATACGCTTCCGCATACAACCGAATAGCCCTCGGGGTTGGGTGGAAGTCCCGACCGGCGGTGAGAGCCCGCGAACGCCCCGCAGCCGGCGGGGCGCCGACCAGGTGGAACTCCTGGGCCGACGGTGAGAGTCCGGATGGGAGAGGGTGCCGCGAACGACCCGCGAGCCGCGGGTCGCCTCGCCGTTGCCGCGCCCCGCGGGTTGCCGAGGAGGCGCGCGTGCGCGACGACGAGCTCATGGGCCGGGCCATCACGCTGGCCCGCGGTGCACGCCGTCACACCGCGCCGTGGCCGGCCGTCGGCGCGGTGGTCGCCCACGACGGCGAGATCGGGGGGGAGGGCGCGACCGGTCCCTTCCCGACGGGCCCGCACGCAGAGGTCGTCGCGCTCGGCGCGGCCGGCGAACGCGCGCGGGGCGCGACCATCTACACGACGCTCGAACCGTGCGACCATCACGGCAACACCCCGCCGTGCACCGAGGCGCTGATCGAGGCAGGCATCACGCGGGTCCTGTCGGCGGTCGACGATCCCGACGAGAAGGTTGCCGGTCGGGGGTACGCGCGCCTGCGCGGTGCGGGCATCGACGTCGTCACCGGGGTTCACGAGGGGGCCGCCCGGCGTGATCTCGCGCCGTACCTCCATCATCGTCGCACCGGGCGCGCCTTCGTCACGGCCAAGGTCGCGACGACACTCGACGGACGTGTCGCGGCGGCCGACGGCTCGTCACGGTGGATCACGTCGGCGCAGGCGCGCGCGGACGCCCACGAGCTGCGCGCCGACGCCCAGGCGATCGTCGTGGGCGCCGGCACCGCCCTCTCGGACCGGCCCGCGCTCACGGTGCGCGACGTCGAGGTGCTGCCGCAGCGCGCGCCGTTGCGGGTGCTGCTGGACGCGCGCGGCCGGGTCCCTGCGGAGGGTCCTCTGTTCGACACCGCGTTTGCACCGACGCTCGTCGTCACCACCGATCGTGCGCGTCCGGGAGTCGTGGACGCATGGCGCGCCGCCGGTGCCAAGGTGGAAACGGTGGCGCCGTCACCCGACGGGAGCGGCGTCGACCTCGACGCGGCAATCACCATCCTCGGCAGCCACGGGGTGTTGCACGCGCTCGTGGAGGGCGGCGCCACGTTGCTCGGCGCGTTAGTCACCGGCGGTCATGCGCAGCGCCTCGTCGCGTATGTCGCGCCGGCATTGCTCGGTACCGGAGGCGTCCCGGCGTTCGCGTTCCCCGGTCCGGCGTCGGTCGAGGACGCGTTGCGGTTCGACCTCGTCGACGTCACGCGTGTCGGGCCCGACGTCCGGCTCGAGTACGAGGTACCGAGCTGATGTTCACCGGGATCGTCGAGGAGCTGGGCCGGGTTCGCGCCGTCATCCCCAACGCGGACGGTGCGCGTGTCGAGATCGACGCGACAACCGTGCTCGACGACGCGACACTCGGCGCATCGATAGCGGTCAACGGCTGCTGCCTCACGGTGGTCGACATCGGCGAGGGGTGGTTCGCCGCCGATGCCGTCGTCGAAACGCTCCGCCGGACCACGCTCGGCAAGCTCGCCGCGGGTGATCCGGTCAATCTCGAGCGGCCGCTGCGGCTCGCCGACCGCCTCGGCGGTCACCTCGTGCAGGGGCACGTGGACGGCACCGGGAGCCTGCACGCCCGTGAGCCGCTGTCCGACGGATCAGTGCGCGTGCGCGTCGACGCACCCGGCCAGATCATGCGTTATGTCGTGCACAAGGGATCGATCACCGTCGACGGCATCAGCCTCACCGTCGCGGCCGTGCACGACGACGGCTTCAGCGTCGCGGTCATTCCGCACACCCTCGCCGTCACGACCCTCGGGGCACGTGCGGTGGGCGAGCCCGTGAATCTCGAATGCGACGTCCTCGCCAAGTACGTCGAGCGTCTCGTGCACGGCGCGGTGAACGAAGCGGACCGAAGTGAGCTCGCAGGAGCGGGCGAGCGACCGAATGCGGCGCCGGGTATCCCGGCGCCGAGCGAGCGCGACCAGGAAAAGAGGAGCTCCAGATGACATTCGACACCGTCGAGAGCGCGATCGACGCGGTGCGGCGCGGCGAGTTCGTGGTCGTCGTCGACGACGAGGACCGCGAGAACGAGGGCGATCTCATCATCGCCGCCGAGAAGATGACGCCGGACAAGATGGCGTTCATGATCCGCTACACGAGCGGGGTCATCTGCCTGCCGATGGAGGGCGCCCGTCTCGACGAGCTCCAGCTGCCGCTGATGGTGTCCGGGAGCGAGAACACCGAAGGGCAGCGCACGGCGTTCACCGTGTCGGTCGACGCGCGCCACGGCACCACGACCGGGATCTCCGCCGCCGACCGTTGCACGACCGTGCACGCGCTGATCGACGCGTCGGTGACGGCCGCCGATCTCGCGCGCCCCGGTCACATCTTCCCGCTGCGCTACCGCGACGGCGGGGTGCTGAAGCGGGCCGGTCACACCGAGGCCGGCGTGGACCTCGCGCGGATGGCGGGCTGCTTCCCGGCCGGCGTGCTCGCCGAGATCGTCAACGACGACGGCACGATGCAGCGCATGGCCGACCTCAAGGAGTTTGCGGCGGAGCACGGGCTCCTGCTCGTGACGATCGCCGACCTCATCCGCTACCGGCGCCACCGCGAGAAGCTGGTGCGGCGCGTGTCCGAGGCGCGCATCCCGACCCAGTACGGCGACTTCACCGCGCATGTCTTCGCGTCGCTCCTCGACGGCACCGAGCACCTTGCGTTCGTACGGGGCGAGGTGGCCGGCAAGAGCGACGTGTTGGTCCGCGTGCACTCCGAGTGCCTCACCGGCGACGTGTTCGGCTCATTGCGCTGTGACTGTGGCGTGCAGCTCGACCGCGCACTCGAACGGGTGGCGCGGGAAGGTGAAGGAGTCGTCGTGTACCTGCGCGGCCACGAAGGACGCGGCATCGGTCTCGGGCACAAGCTGCGCGCGTACGCGCTGCAGGATCAGGGCCGCGACACCGTCGAGGCAAACGTCGAGCTCGGCTTCCCGGTCGACTCGCGCGAGTACGGCATCGGTTCGCAGATCCTGGTCGACCTCGGGGTGACGACGATGCGCCTGATGACGAACAATCCCGCGAAGTACGGCGGCATCGAGGGCTACGGGCTCGAGATCGTCGAGCGGGTGCCCATGCGGACCGAGCCGAACGAGGAGAACATCGCGTACCTTCGCGCCAAGCAGGAGAAGCTCGGCCACCTCCTCGAGATCGCTCCCGACGAAGAGCTCGGGGGCTCGTGACCTGAGACGACGGACCGGAGACCCGCATGGGGGAGTACACCGCGCACGAAGGTGCGCTCGACGCGACCGGAATGCGGTTCGCCGTCGTCGTCGCACGGTTCAACCGCGACATCACCGAGCGGCTCCTCGAGGGCGCGGAGGCGATGTTCGCCAAGCACGACGCGGCCGATGTGCGTGTCGCATGGGTGCCCGGCGCGTACGAGCTGCCGCTGGTGGCGAAGCGACTTGCAGGTGCGGGAACCGTCGATGCCGTCGTGTGCCTGGGTGCAGTGATCCGGGGCGAGACGGCGCATTTCGAGTTTGTCGCCGGTGAGACTGCCGCGGGAATCACCCGCGCCGCGCTCGACACCGGCGTCCCGGTGATCTTCGGCGTCCTGACCGTCGACAATCGGGAGCAGGCACTCGACCGGCTCGGCGGGAGCGCGGGCCACAAGGGTGAAGAGGCGGCGCTCACCGCGATCGAGATGGTGTCCTTGCTGCGCGATCTGCCGTGACCCGGACGCGTTACGACACGATCGGTCGCACGTACGCCACGACGCGCCGGACCGATCCGCGCATCGCCGCGCGCATCCATGCCGCACTGGGCGACGCCCGACGAATCCTCAACGTCGGCGCGGGTACCGGAAGCTATGAGCCTGCCGACCGTGAGGTGATCGCGATCGACCCGTCGACCACAATGCTCGCGCAGCGCGAGCCGGGGGCCGCGCCTGCGGTACGTGCGGTCGCGGAAGCGCTGCCGTTCGCAGACCGGACATTCGACGCCGCGATGACGACGTTGACGGTGCACCACTGGAACGACCTCGAACGAGGTCTGCACGAGATGCGGCGGGTTGCCGCGCGACAGGTGATCTTCTTCTTCGATGTCGCGGCCACGAGTGGGCTCTGGCTGCTCGACGAGTACTTCCCGGAAGTGCGGGAGCTCCCGTCCGAACGCCGCGCACCCGACGCCGCGGCACTCGCTCGCGTGCTCGACGTCGACCGCGTCGAGCCCGTTCCTGTGCCCGCAGACTGCGTCGACGGGTTCGGCGGCTGCTTCTGGAACCGGCCGGAGGCGTACCTCGACCCGCAGGTGCAAGACGGCATGTCATCGTTCGCGCAGCTCGGTCCGGAGACACGTGCCCGTGGTACCGAGCGGCTCCGGCGCGACCTGATGTCCGGCGTATGGGATGCGCGTCACGGCAAGCTGCGGACGTTGCCGGAGATCGATTTGGGATATCGATTGCTCGTCGCCGGAGTAGCCTGATTCGTCAATGCTGCGCATCGTGTTGCCGAAGGGCTCGCTCGAACGAGCCACCCTGCAACTCTTCGAGGACGCCGATCTCGGTGTCATGCGATCGTCCGACGTGGACTACCGCGCGAACATCGACGACCCGCGTGTCGTCGACGTCACGATCCTTCGGCCGCAGGAGATCCCGCGTTACATCGCCGACGGTCTGTTCGATCTCGGCATCACGGGCCGGGACTGGATCGAGGAGACCGGCGTCGACGTCGCGACGCTCGCGCAACTCCACTATTCGAAGGCAACCGCCCGGCCGATCCGCATCGTGCTCGCCGTTGCCGGCGACTCGACCTGGCGCTCGGCCGCCGACCTGCCGCCGGGTGTGCGCGTGCACACGGAGTACACGGAGCTCACACGGCGATACCTCGAGAAGCACGGCGTCGACGCGCGCATCTCGCTGTCCTACGGCGCGACCGAGGCGAAGGTCCCGGAAATTGCCGACGCCATCGTGGAGCTCACGGAGACGGGCCGCGCGTTGCGCGCGGCCGGCCTGCGGATCCTCGACACCGTGCTCGTCTCGCACACCGAGCTGATCGCGAACGCAGACGCGTACGAGGACCCCGACAAGCGCAAGGCGATGGAGCAGCTGCGCACGTTGCTGCTCGGCGCGCTCGAAGCGCGCGGGCGCGTGCTCGTGAAGCTCAACGTCGACGAGGCGAACCTGCAATCGGTCATCGAGCTCCTTCCCGCGTTGAAGTCGCCCACGGTGTCGAAGCTGTTCGGCGAAGACGGGTACGCCGTCGAGACGGTGGTCGCCAAGAGCGACATCAATGTGCTGATCCCGGAGTTGAAGGATCACGGCGCGACCGGCATCCTCGAGCTGCCGATCGGCAAGATCGTGCAGTGACGGCCGACACGTGACTGGGCGCGTGACGACGTTCGACGAGTGTCGCGGCATCGGCGAGATCACCGGCGACGACGGCGCGGTCTACCCCTTCCACTGCACGGTGATCGCCGACGGCTCGCGAACGATCGCCGTGGGCACCGCCGTCGACTTCGAGTGTGTCGCGGGCCACCTTGGTCGTTGGGAGGCAGCCTCGATCGTTCGTGCCACACCCGGCGCCACGTAGCGTCACCGACTGTCGCAAGAACCTACGCGCCTTGCGATTCGGCGACCTCGACGAACAGCATCTGCGCCTGGCCGAGTGCCTCGCGCAGCATCTGCTCGCCTTCGCCGAGCCGGGTCCCGAGCGCGTCGACCAGTGCGGACAGCGCGTCGATCGCGAGGCCCGCGGCCGCGAGGTTCGGCTCGGGCCGTCGCCCTTGCTCGTCGGGCGGTGTCACGACCCCGAGGTGCACGAGCGCGAGCTGCCAGATCCCGATCGCGTGGTTCACGATCACATCCGCGACGGGCGTCCCCGCCAGCCGGGCGTGCAGCTCGCGCAGCGCCTCGATCTCCTCCTCCGACGGCTCGTCCGCAGACGGGGGGCCCGACGGAGGGGGTTGTTCGGGCTCGCCGCCACCAGGTGTCCAGAGTCCAGCCACGCGCGAGTATCCTTCCCACCGACAATCGAGGGAAGCGGGACGCTACTCAAAAGGCGGTGTCCCCACCCGGCCGGCCGGCTCCGTGCACCACGGCGGAGGACGATCGCGCCGGGTCCGTCTTGCAGCAGCCGGGCGACAGGTCCGGTGCGACGGTGGGCGCTTTCCCCGGAGGAAACTGGTCCGCCGTCGTTTTTCGCGCCGGCGGCCGAGAACGAAGAGGTGATGCCGCACTGGCCACAGACGACGCCCGCATCAACGACCGCATTCGCGCTCGTCAAGTCCGCCTGATCGGTGCCGACGGATCGCAGCTGGGGACCAAACCGCTGCCCGAGGCATTGGGGATCGCACGTGAATCGGGCCTCGACCTCGT
>DASQHW010000434.1:0-8072 GCA_035631895.1 Acidimicrobiia bacterium
GGCGCCGGAACCGTTCTTCGCGATCGGCTAGTTCTACCGCGACTTCTCGCCAACCTCCGACGACTCGGTGCTCGCGCTGCTCACACGCGCCGCCGAGTAGCCGGCGACGAGTGCGCGGCTACCCTCCCACCGACGGGAGGACGCGCTCATGCAGGACACCGATCACTACACGATCATCTCCGCGGATTGTCACGCAGGCGGCAGCCACGAGATGTACCGCGAGTACCTCGAGAAGAAGTACCTCGACGACTTCGACGCGTGGCGAGGGAAGTATCGCAACCCGTTCTCCGACCTCCGGGGAGACCGCCGCACACGCAACTGGGACGACGAGCTCCGCAACGGGCAGCTCGAACAGGAGGGCATCGTCGGCGAGGTCGTGTTCCCGAACACCGTGCCTCCCTTCTTCCCGAGCTTCGTGTTGTTCGCTCGGCCGCCGAAGGCCGACGAGTACGAGCACCGTCTCGCGGGTCTCCGTGCACACAACCGGTGGCTCGCGGACTGGTGTGCGCGCTTTCCGAAGCGTCGTGCCGGGATCGGCCAGATCTTCCTCAATGACGTCGACGACGCGATCGATGACGTGCGATGGATCAAGGACCACGACTTGCGCGGTGGCGTCCTCATCTCCGCGATTCCGCCGGACGTCGATTATGTCAAGCCGTTGTACGACCGGGTCTACGACCCGTTGTGGAAAACATGTGAAGAGCTGGGTGTGCCGGTAAATAGTCACGGCGGCACGGGCCTTCCGGACTACGGCAAATATCCCGTTGCGAACCTGCTGTACATCACCGAGGTGTCTTTCTACTCGCAGCGCCCATTCGTGCAGTTGTTGCTTTCCGGCGTGTTCGAGCGGCATCCGAACCTGAAGTTCGTGATGACCGAGATGGGCTGTGCGTGGTTGCCCCCGATGCTGGAGCGCTTCGACGCGCTGATCACGAAGATCAACGCGACGGGTGCGACGGGTGAGCTCCGGTACAGCGATGAACACAAGCTCCCAAAGCTCGCGTCCGAGTACTTCGCACAGAATTGCTACGTCGGTGTGAGTCAGCCCGGCCCGGACGATGCGCGTGCCCGGCACCTGCTCGGCATCGAAAAATTCATGTGGGGAAGCGACTATCCGCACGATGAGGGCACATTCCCGTTCACACGTGAACACTTGCGACAGTTGTTTCACGACACCCCGGCGGATGAGCTGCAGATGTTGCTCGCGCGTAACGCGGCAACGCTCTACGCGTTCGATCTCGACGCACTCGCACCGCTCGCGGCATCTGTCGGCCCTACGGTGCGTGAGATTGCGCAACCTCTTGAAAAGCTTCCCGATGAGCCGAATGAAGCGCTGTTGAAAACTATCGGCGCAGCTCGCTGAGTCACGAACGCGTGCTTTCGCACGCGTTGCGCACACATCGGTCATCGGGTCGTTGACTTACGAACGTTTGGCGCGATGCACCGCGACGCGGCGAGATGTTGTTATGGTGCGCGTGCGCAGCAGGCGTGTAACGCGTGAGGGTGCAGGGGTCGTGCGGGACAAGGATCCGTGCGGAGCTCCCGGCCCCGCGTAACGCCATACCGGTACCCGGGTGGGCATCGCGAGCGTGACGACGTTACGGGCAATGAACCGTGGCGCGTCGTGCTCTCGATCACGAACACGAGTGTGTAACTCGCCGACGCGATCAGGGAGAAGCTCAAACTTGCGTGCAACACAGTTCCCGAAGTTCTTTGTCGTCGCGGCAGTCCTCGGACTTGCGGCGTCCGTCTCCGGATGTGCACAAATACAGGCACGGGTGATGGGTGCTTCCATCGCGACGCCGTCGAACGGTGCCGAGAGCGCACTGGTTGCGGGCATCAACAACTTCAGAGGTGCGCACGGACTGCCGCCTCTCGCGGTGCACCCGACGCTGGTGGACAAGGCCCGTGTGTGGTCGGGCTACATGGCGAACGGTGGTTGCGGTGTTGGTGGCAGCGGGGTTGCAAACATCTGCCACTCACACCTGAGCGATGGCATCAATGTGAACTGGTCGTTCCTCGGCGAGAACGTCGGCATGGTGAGCCCGACATCGAACGTCTCCGGGATGGAGAGCGCCTTCGAGCACTCGCCGCCCCACGCGGAGAACATGCTGAACAGCCAGATCAACTACGTGGGCGTCGGTGTCGCGTACGTAGGCAGCGACATGTACGTCACCGAGGAGTTCATGGCCGGATAGCCTCTGCCGGTTCCATGAGGGGGGCAGATGGGTGAGAGGCTGCGAGGCCGCGTCGGCGTCGTGACCGGTGGCGCGTCGGGCATTGGTGCCGAGTGCGCGCGCCGGTTCGTCGCCGAGGGCGCCCGAGTCGTGCTCGGGGATCTCAACGGCGAAGCCCTTGCCGGTATGGCGAGGGAGCTCGGCGATGCGTGCATCACCGAGATCGTCGACGTCACCGAGCCCGAGTCGGTCGATCGCATGGTGCGCCGCGCGACAGACGACTTCGGCCGGCTCGACCTCGGGCTCAACGCGGCAGGCATCGGTTGGTACTCGCCGGTGCACACCCACCCTGTCGACCAGTGGGACGCGGTGACGAACGTCTGCCTGCGCGGCGTCTTCCTCTCGGTGCGCGCCGAATCGGCCGCCATGCTCTCGGCCGGCACATCCGGAGTGATCATCAACATCGCGTCGATCAACGCGATCGTCCCCGCCGAAGGCATGGCGGCGTACTGCGCGGCGAAGGCCGGAGTCGCAATGCTCACACGATGCGCCGCAATGGAGCTGGGGTCGAACGGCATCCGCGTCGTCGGCATCGGGCCGGGGTTCATCGAGACGCCGATGACGGAGTTCGCAAGCGCGATTCCCGCGGTCCGCGATGCTTACGTCGAATCGATTCCGCTCGGCCGCGCGGGTGCTCCGCGCGACATCGCCGACGCGGCGGTGTTCCTTGCGAGCGACGAGGCGTCGTGGATCAGCGGCACGACCATCTACGTGGACGGTGCCGAGGCGAACAAGGGCTATCCGGAGCTCGCGCGGTTCATCCCCGGCCTTTGAGCGCCTCGGCGAGCGCGGCGGCTTCGACGTCGAGGCGCCTGACGAGGCCGGGCACGATGCGCTTCTCTCCGCTTCCGCCGATCACCGGAATCCGCACGTGCAGCTCGCCCGTGATGAGCCGGCGGGTGGCGTGCTCACCGGCAGATTCGAGTGTCACGTCGGCGTCGCCGTACAGGCGATTCGGGTCGGTCTCGGCTGCGAACGTCAGGCGTCCGCGGAGCGTCGCGAGGTCGAAGTGCAGCTCCTGTACCCACGTGAGCTCGCGATTGCCGAGCAGCTTGCGCACGACCGGATCGAGATGTCCGGTGAACTCGTATCGAAGTCGCAGGACAGACGCGGTGCCGGCCGTGGATGCCTCCACGACCTCGGGCCGGCTGAGGTCGGGCAGGTCCAGCCCCTCGTGGAACGATGGATCGAGCCAGAGCGCGACGACGTCCGCCGGACGGCCGGGCAGCTCGTGTACGACCGAGAACCGCATGCCGACAGTCTGCCGTTGTACGGTCCGTTCATGCCACGACACGACATCGACATGGCGATCCCACCGAAGATCGTCCTCAACAGCGACGTGCGGTTCGTCGTGCGGAGCGACGGCGAGAAGCTCGGTGAGCTGCTCGTCAGCCGAGGTTCGGTTGCGTGGGTACCCGGCCACAGCCCCAACGCGATCCACGTGGAGTGGGAGCGCTTCGGCGAGATGATGCTCGAGGAGCGCAGACGCCGGCGCCGCGCACGGTAACGGCGTGGCCGTCCGGGAGTAGGTTCTCGCCATGACTGCCCGTGTCATCGTGCTCGATCCCTGCTTCGATCCGGCAACCGCCGCCACGATGGTCGATCTCTGCGAACGTTTCGGCCGCTACCGGATGTACGCCGAGCACGAGCAGCACGAGACCGACGTCGGTCGAGGTCTCGCGCAGCGTCACGACGCGCTCACCAACTTCCTCAAGACCGGCGGTCTGGCGCGCGTCTCGGAACCGACGGCCGCGCTGGCCGTCCGCACGAGCTACTTCCGCGAGGAGTACGCCTACGGACGCGACGAGCGCATCACGGGTATCGCGCCGTTCCTGTATCACGACGCGTTCGTGGACGCTGCTCGTACGATCCACGAGCGCGCGGTGATCGAGCCCGCCATCGCGTACGCGAACCTGATGGTGCCGGGCCAGGAGCTCGCGGTCCATACCGACGTCCCCGAGTTCCGCGGCGCCAACCGCAAACTGCTGCCGCAATGGCTGCTCGTGGTGATGCATCACTCGGGACTGTTCGAGGAGTACCGGATGCCGATCGCCACCGCGATCTCGTGGTTCCACGACTGTGACGGTGGTGAGCTCGCGTACTGGCCGGCCGGCGCGCAGGATGACGTGCAACGGCATCGTGTCCGCTTCAACACGGCGATGGTGCTCGACACCGACAGCGTGTTCCACGGCGTGGACCGTGTCGCCGAAGTCGCGGTCGACGACCTTCCGCCGATCCGGCCCGGCACCGTGTTGGAGTTCGCCGGCGCGCGTCAGTGGTCTCTGCGCACGGCGACCGGCAGCGTGCTCACCACGTACCGGTGGGAGCAGTTGCGGTTCTCCGTGTCATGGAAGGCGTACTGCTTCCGTGACGAGCACGAGCGGGACACGTGGCGAGCGCACCGAGACGATCTCACCGCGACCGTCATCCTCGACAGGCTCGTCGAGGACCTCTGCGAACGCGCTCTCGCGCAACCCGACATTGCGCGCGACGGTGCGCTCGGGCAGCTGCTCATCGACGAGTACATTCGATTTCCGGTATCCACACCGTTCTCCACAAGTTGATCCTCTATCGATCCACAGGACGCGCGTCGTAACATCGCGCGCATGAGCTTCGTGGTCCGATTCGAGGACGAGACAACGACGGTCGTCCACGGCGCCGACGCGTACGAGCAAGAGGGCCCGCTCACGACGTTCTTCGATCGCAACGGCGGCGGACGGCTCGCGTCGGCATTCACGCAGCGGGTGGCGTCGTTCCGCACCGCTCGTATCATCGAGGTGCGGAAGATGGACCCGGCCGGTGTCGCGTCCGAGGTCGCAACGCTCGCGTCCTGACGCGGCGCGTCAGTCGGTGTCGGTCTCGTCGACGATGTCGGCCTCGTCGACGACGACGTCCCATCGTTGCGCGCAGGCACCGCACAGGTAGACCAGCACGTCGCCCGCCTCGACGACGTCTTCGGGCCCGATCGGTTGCGCGAGGTAGGCGTCGCCGCCGCATTCCATGCAGTCGATGCGTGCTGCGACGGCCACGCCGGCAACCGTAGCGTCGCTGTACTGTCCCCGCATGCCGTTGACTCCCGACCTCAGAGACCTTGCGGCGCGCGTATCGAACTGGGGGAGGTGGGGTGCCGATGATCAGCGTGGCACGCTGAACCTCATCACTTCGGGAGCGGTGCTCCGCGGCGTGCGCGCGGTGCGGCAGGGGCGGGCGCTCTCACTTGCGATCCCGTTCGACCAGCGTGGCCCGCAGTGGGACAGCCGGCACATGCCGTACCGCACGAACCCCGAGTTGCACACACACACGGTGAACATCGCATTCACCGGCGACACGCGCGACTTCACGACGAGCGACGATTCGTTCCGCATGGGCTCGCAGGCGGCGACACACTGGGACTCGCTCGCCCATGTGGGGTACGAGGACAAGCTCTACAACGACACACCGTCCTCGGTGGTCACCGGGGAGGCAGGCGCCGCACGCCTCGGGATCGAGCACTTCGGCGCGTTGGCGACTCGCGGGATTCTCTTGGACGTCGCCGCTCTCCACGACGTCGACCACTTCGACGACAACTACGCGATCACCGGTGACGATCTGGAACGGGCCGCGCGCCGGGCAGGCGTGGCGGTCGAGCCCGGCGACGCGCTGCTCGTGCGCACCGGGCACATGCATTTCCTGCGGGCGGGGGACAAGCAGCGCTATTCCTCGCCTGCGCCCGGACTCTCCACACAGTCCATCACCTGGCTGCGCGACCACGACGTCGCCGCGGTGGCGACCGACACGATGACGTTCGAGGTCTACCCGTGCGAGAACCCGGACGTGTTCATGCCGGTGCACATGATCCAGCTGCGCGACATGGGACTCGTCCAGGGCCAGAACTGGCATCTCGACGACCTCGCTGCCGATTGCGCAAACGATGGCCAGTACGACTTCCTCGTCGTCGCCACGCCGCTGCCTCTCACCGGCGCGGTCGGCGCGCCGGTGGCGCCCACGGCGATCAAATGAAAGCGTTGGAGGCCGCGTCAGTCCAGCGGCGGATTGGGCTGTACCTCGAGGACCGGCACCCACATGTGCGCGGGCGCGGTGACAACCTGGACGACCGCACGCGCGATGTCCTCCGGCTGCATCGTGTGGAAGTGGCGTTGGAGGCCGAAGCGGCGCCAGCGCGGGAACAGCTCGTCGAAGATGTCCCGATCCCAGCCGTCGGCGAAGCTGGTCCCCTGCGTCGGTCCCAGCCGGACGACTGACGCACGCAGGCCGCTCCCTTCCAGATCGAGTGCGAGCGTGGCCGCGAACGCCTCGAGGCCCGCCTTGGTCGCGACGTAAGGAGCCATCGCCGGGCGCGGATGGACCGTCGAGTCCGACGAGATGAACACGATGTCGCCGGTGGTCGCGCCGGACGCCCGCAGCGCACCCACGACGCGGCTGCTCATGATGACCGGCCCGAGCAGATTCGTCTCGATGATGCGGCGCAGGTCGTCGTCGGTCATCTCGTGCAGGTCACCGGGAAGCGCGGTACCCGCATTGTTCACGAGCACGTCGATCGGACCGGCGGCGCGAGTCACGAAATCGCAGAAGGCGTCGACGGACGTGGAATCGGTCACGTCGAGCACGTGCACGAGCGCACGCCCGCCCGCGCCGTCCACCAGCTTCGCCGTCTCCTCGAGCTGCTCGAGTCGCCGCGCGCCGACCGCCACCGTCCAACCGAGCTCCCCGAACGCGACCGCCGTCGCGCGCCCGATGCCGGCCGACGCGCCGGTGACCGCCGCGACCCGGGTCACCCGAAGAACTCACCGCCGTTGACGTCGAGCGTCTGACCGGTGATCACACTCGACCACGGCGAGATGAAGAACACCACCGAGTTGGCGATCTCGTCCTGCGGCGGGATACGCCCCAGCGGGATGTTGCTCTCGATCTCGCGGCGCACGTCATCGCGTGAGATGCCGCGCGCCTCGGACTCCCAATCCATGTAGACCTCGACGTTCGGGCCACCGATGAAACCGGGTGCGACGCAGTTGACGCGTACACCGGACGGTCCCAGCTCGAGCGCCATCGTCTTGGCGGCCGTCTGCAGCGCGGCTTTCGACGACGAGTACCCGCCCTCGAGTGGCCGGATCTTGCGCATGCTCATCGAGATGATGAACACGATCGACGCGTCACCCCGGTCGGCCGCCGCCTTCTTCAGATGCGGCACGCATGCCTGTGTGATCGCGAGGGAGCCCCACACGTTGACGTCGAAGATCTTTCGCCACTTCGCGAGGTCGACCTGGTCGAAGGGCTGGAACACATCCATACGGAACGCGTTGTTCACCAGGCCGTCGATGCGCCCGTAGGTGTCGATCGTGCGATCGACGAGGGCCTGCACCTGCTCGGGCGCGACGAGGTTGGTCGGCACGGCCATCGCCCTGCCTCCCGCCGTCTCGATCTCGGTCTGTACGAGCGTCAGATAATCGGCGTTGCGGGCCGCCAGCACGACGGTGGCGCCCTCCCGGGCGAGCGCCCGCGCGTTGGCCTGCCCGAGACCCGGACCCACGCCGGAGACGATGACGACCTTGCCGTCGAGCAGCACGCGGCGTGCTAGACGATCTTGGCGCTCGCGAAGCGGGCGCGTACCAACGGCTCGAAGTGCTCGAGCGGAAGCGTGTCGTAGTCGGGGTCGAAGGCGGTCTGGTCCCAATCGTCGGCGAACCGCTCGGCCAGCTCGAACCACGGCTCGCCGCGGTACTTGTCGCGCGCATTCGGGTCGGCGCCGAAGTGCGCGTAGTAGTGGCGGCCCTGGAAATCCTGGTGCGCGAGGATCATGTGGTACACGTCGCTGCGGACGTACGGCTTGAGGATCGC
>DASQHW010000435.1:0-6351 GCA_035631895.1 Acidimicrobiia bacterium
CGTCGAGCGCACCGTGCACGTTGGCCCGTCGCAACGCCGAGAGGAAGCGCGTGTTGGGGCCGGCGAGGACCGCCGCGCTCGCGAGAGTGGCGTCGGGACGCGCAGCGAGATTCGCGCGGCCGACGATCACGACGACGGGGCCGTCGCGGCCTTCGCCGGCATCTGCGATCTGCCCGCGCACGTGGCCGGGAAGCGGCTCGCCGGGCAGCGGCCGGGCGACGACGTTCGCATGCCGGGAGAGCTTGTGCTCGATCGGCGCGCAGTCGACGAGCGGCACGCCGAGCTCGACGATTGCACGCCGGACCCGCAGGGCGAGCACCGGGACCTCTTCTTCGAGATCGCCGGCCAGCAGCACGATCGCGCTCGCCCGGTCGAGATCGGCGATCTCCGCGCGCGGCATCCCGAGCACGAAGTCGGCGGGCAGGCCGTCGCCCATCTGCGCGTCGACGTGATCGGTGCCGATCACACCTTTGGCGAGCATCGCCCAGGCGAACGCGTCTTCGTTGGTGCCGCGTGCGCCGCCGAGGAGCGCGATCGACCCTGCGCCGCCCTTGTCCCGAGCCGACCGAATGTGCTCGGCGGCGGCGTCGAGCGCGTCGGGCCACGAGACTTCCTTCAGCTCGCCCGCAGCGCGCACGTGCGGCTCGAGGATGCGGTCGTCGGCGTGTATCCATTCGATCCCGTAGCGACCCTTGTCGCACAGCCAACCGTGATTCACGGGATCAGAATCGACCCCGAGGAGCCGCACGAGGCGGTTCGAGGACGACTGCACCGCGCCGCGGCAGTGGACCGAGCACGTAGTGCACGATGTCTCGACGGTCGAGAGGTCCCAGGGCCGGGCGCGGAACCGGTACTGGCTGGCGGTCAGGGCGCCGACCGGACAGATCTGCACGGTGTTCCCCGAGAAGTACGAGTCGAACGGCTCCTCCTCGAAGTTCAGCACCTGCGTGTGCTCACCGCGGTCGACGAAGTCGATCAGCTTGTCACCGGCGATCTCGTCGGCGAAACGGGTGCAACGGGCGCACTGGATGCAGCGCTCCCGGTCCAGCAGGACCAGCTCCGACAGCGGGATCGGCTTGGCAAAGTGGCGCTTCTCCTCGACGAAGCGCGACTCGCCGGGCCCGAACGCCAGCGTCTGGTCCTGCAGCGGGCACTCGCCGCCACGGTCGCAGACCGGGCAGTCGAGCGGGTGATTGATCAGCAGGAACTCCAGCACGCCGTCCTGGATCTTCTTCACCTTCTCGCTCCGCGAGTGCACGACCATGCCGTCGGCGACCGGCGTCGTGCAGGCGGGCGGGAAACCCCGGACGCCGTCGATCTCGACCAGGCACATGCGGCACATGCCGACCGGCTTCATGCGCTCGTGCCAGCAGAAGCGCGGGATGTAGATGCCGTGCTCCTGCGCGGCCTTGATCACGAGCTCGCCGGGCCGGGCCTCGAACGACACACCGTCGACGGTCACCGTCACCGTGGTCTTCTCGCTCACGTGGCGGCTCCCACGTAGCGCCGCTCGATCTCGGCGCGGAAGTACTTGTGGAGGCTGGCGATACAGCTCACGGTCGACGGCCCGAGCGGGCAGATCGTCGTCTGGACGAACGGTGCGCTCGTCACGCCCGGCGAGATGTTGTCGCCGATGTCGAACAGCAGATCGAGGTCCTCGGGACGCCCGAGGCCGTGCGACATGCGGTACAGGACCTTCTCGATCCAGCCCGCACCTTCCCGGCACGGCGTGCACTTGCCGCACGACTCGTGCGCGAAGAACTTCGCGAGCCGCCAGGCGACGAGCACCGGATCCACGGTCTCGTCGTAGACCATGATCGCCCCCGAACCCAGCATCACCCCGAACGTCTGTTGCACGAAATCCATGTCCAACGGCGCGTCGAGATGCTCGTCGATGCCGAGCAGCCATTGCGAGGACGCGCCACCGGGGATGAAGAACTTGATCGCGCGGTCGTCGGGCACGCCGCCGGCGAGTCCGTAGATCAGGTCGCGGAAGGTCATGCCGAGCTCGACCTCGTAGTTCGCGGGGCGTCTCACATGGCCGGAGACGGAGAACAGCCGCGTGCCGGTCGAGCGGTTCACGCCGAGCTTCGCGTACTCGGCGCCGCCGTGCCTCATGATGTACGGCAGCGCCGAGAGCGTCTCGACGTTGTTGACGACCGTCGGCTTCGCGTAGAGCCCCTCGATCGCCGGGAACGGCGGCCGGATGCGCGGCATGCCGCGCTCGCCCTCGAGCGACTCGAGCAACCCCGTCTCCTCGCCGCAGATGTATGCGCCCGCGCCGCGGTGCACGACGAGGTCGATGTCGAATCCCGAGCCCTGGATGTTCGTGCCGAGGAACCCGAGCGTCCGCGCATCGGCGATCGCCTGCATGAGCCGGTCGTAACCGAGCGCGAACTCGCCGCGGAGGTAGACGAACGCGAGATTGCACTGGATCGCGTAGGCGGCGATCACGATGCCTTCGAGCAGCTGGTGCGGGTCGCGCTCGACGAGCATCCGGTCCTTGAAGGTGGACGGCTCGCCTTCGTCGGCGTTGACGACCAGGTACCGCGGGAACGAGCCCGCCGGGAGGAACGACCACTTCTGCGCCGTCGGGAAGCCGGCGCCGCCGCGGCCGCGCAGGCCCGACAGCTTCACCTGCTCCTGGATGTTCGCCGGGTCGCCCGCACGCAGCACGTCGCGCAGCACTTCGTACGCCCCGGTCGCGTTCGCGCCTTCGAGCGTCCACGAGTCGTCGGGACGCTCGTGCAATCGCCGCGTGAGGATCCGGGTCTCTTCAGCCAACGTTGGCTCCCGAGACCGTCCGGGGTGTCCGCGCGCCGGTCTTGTACTCCTCGACGAGCTCCTCGGCCGACGACGGCGTGACGCGCTCGTGGTACTCGTAGTTGACCTGCAGGGCCGGGGCGCCTCCGCATGCGGCGATGCACTCGACCTCCTCGACCGTCACGTCGGGGTCGACTGCGTAGCGTCCCTCGAGGTGCTCGAGGATCTCGGGACCACCCGTCACCAGGCACGTGACGTTCGTGCAGACGGAGACCACGAGCTTTCCGCACGGACGCCGCTTGAACATCGTGTAGAACGAGCACGTGCCGAGCACGTCCGCGGCGGTCACGCCCGCAAGCTCGGCGATCTCCTGCATCGCGTCGTCGGTCAACCAGCCGTCCTGGTCCTGTGCAAGGTGCGCGAGCGGGAGGATCGCCGACTTCGGTCGCGGGTAGCGCGCGACGATCTCCTCGGCGCGAGCCCGGTTGCTTCCCGTGAACGTCATCGTTACCTGTCCACCTCGCCCATGATCGGGTCGATGCTCGACACGATCGCAACCGCGTCCGCCACAAGGCTGTCGGTTCCCATCGCGTCGATCGCCTGGAGGTTGTAGAACGACGGGCCGCGAATGTGCATCCGCACGGGCTTCCCGGATCCGTCGCTCACCATGTAGCACCCGATCTCGCCGCGGGGCGACTCGACCGTCACATACGTCTCGCCCGGCGGCACCTTGAACCCCTCGGTGAACAGCTTGAAGTGATGGATCAGCGCCTCCATCGACTCGTCGATGCGGGCGCGCGGTGGCGGCGTGACCTTCTTGTCCTGCACGCGGAAGTCGCCCGGTGGCATCTTCTCCACGCACTGCCGCACGATCTTCACCGACTCGAGGATCTCCCAGAGGCGAATGCGGTAGCGGTCGAACACGTCGCCGTTGCTCGTATAGATGACGTCGAAGTCGACCTCGTCGTACGGCAGGTAGGGCTGGGTCTTGCGAAGGTCCCATGCGAAACCGGTCGACCGCAGGATCGGCCCGGTGATGCTCCGCTCGAGGCACTCGTCGGTGGTGATCACACCGATGCCGACCGTGCGTTCGCGCCAGATCGGGTTCTCCGAGAGCAGCTCGTCGTAGTCGCGCACGCCGGCCTCGACGACGTCGCACACCTCGAGCACGCGGTCTTCCCAGCCGTCCGGGAGGTCGGCCGCGACGCCGCCGGGACGGATGTAGTTGCAGTTCATGCGCAGACCGGTGACGTACTCGAAGAGCCGGAGGCACTCCTCGCGCTCGCGCCAGCCGTACAGCATCATCGAGACGGCACCGATGTCCATGCCGTTCGTCGCCTGGAACAGGAGGTGCGAAGCCATGCGACCGAGCTCGCACATCATCATCCGGATCCAACGCGCGCGCGGCGGGATCTGCGCGTCGACGTCGAGCAGCTTCTCGACGGCCAGCGAGTACACGAGCTCGTTCGAGAAGTTCGACGCGTAATCCATACGCGTGACGTTGGTCGTGCCCTGGACGTAGGTGAGCTCCTCGCCCGTCTTCTCCATGCCGGTGTGGAGGTAGCCGATGACGGGCTTGATGAGCAGCACGTCCTCACCGTCGAGCTCCATCATGAGGCGGAGCACACCGTGCGTCGACGGGTGCTGGGGCCCCATGTTGATGATCATCGTGTCGCCGAGCTCGTCCTCGGGCCACATGCCGCCACCGGTCAGGACGACCTCGCGCGTCCGGGACGCACGGCGGAGCTCCTGCTTGCCTTCGTCGGTCTGCCGCTCGAGACGTTCCTCTTCGGTGTCGAAATGTGTCATCGGGGACTCGGGTCTCCCTTGAACGTGACCGGGACGCGGCCGGGAGCATCGTCCTTGCGGAGCGGGAAGCCATGCCAATCGTCGGGCATGAGGATCCGCGTGAGATCGGGATGACCGTCGAAGGTGATGCCGTAGAGGTCGAACGTCTCGCGCTCGGGGAAGTTGGTGCCCATGTAGACGCCGGTGAGTGACGGCACCGTCGGGTCGGCCGCCGGGACCTCACAGATGACGCGGACGCGGCGGTTGCGCGCGTGCGACAAGAAGTTCGCGACGACCTCGAAGCGCTCCGGCTCCACACCGGGGGGACCGTGGCGTGTGCCGCTCAGCAAGTGGTCGACCGCCGTGATGTCGACGCACATCGTGAAGTCCTGCTCGTCGCGCAAGAAGCGCGCGACGTCGGCGAGCGCGGTCCGGTCCACGTACACGACCGGTTGGCCGTGACTGTCGACGGCCACGCTGCCGGGGAACTTCTCGACGATGGCGGCCGCGACTTCGTCGGCGATCCGCTCGCCCTCGTGATCGTCTTCACGAGCAGTGTCGTCGGCCATCGCAGGTCTCTCGTCTCCGGAAGTGCTCAGGAGCTCGTCCTCACGGGCTCGCGGCCGAGATCGATGCCGGCCCCGCCCGTGACCGACGCCTCGCGGCGGCGTAGCAACTCACCCGACCGGATCTGTTCGTGCAGCGTGAGGATGCCGTGCATCAGCGTCTCGGGACCGGGTGGGCACCCCGGCACGTACACGTCCACCGGCACGAGCTGGTCGACGCCCTGCACGAGCGCGTAGTTGTTGAACATCCCTCCACTGCTCGCGCACACGCCCATCGAGATCACCCACTTCGGCTCGACCATCTGGTCGTACACCTGCCGGAGCACGGGCGCCATCTTCTGCGACACCCGGCCTGCGACGATCATCAAGTCGGCTTGACGCGGTGACGCGCGGAACACCTCCATGCCGAAACGGGCGAGGTCGTAGTGCGCAGCACCGGTCGCCATCATCTCGAGCGCGCAACACGCCAGGCCGAACGTCGCCGGGAACACCGAGTTGCGGCGACCCCACCGGACGACGTCTTCGAGGCGAGCCGTCAGGAAATTGTGTGGGACTTGATCCAGACCCATTACGCGGCAGCTTCCTTCTCGGCGTCCTCGGGAACGAGCATCGCCCGGTTCGTGCGCAGCAGGGGGCCCGGCATGCGCTGCACGAGATCGCGCACCGGACCCCAGTCCAGCGCGCCCACCGAAAGGAGATATGCGAACGGCACGAGCAACACGAGCACGAACACGCCCATCGCAACCAGGCCGTACAGGCCCAGCCCGCGGTACACGAGCGAGAACGGATACAGGAACACGATCTCCACGTCGAGCACGATGAAGCTCATGGCCACCAGGTAGAACTTCACGGGAAAGCGCTCGGCCGGTTCGGCTTCGGGCACGATGCCGCACTCGTACGGCGCCTGCTTCGCGGCATTCGGGCGCTGCGGCGCCAGCAACTGCGACGCCACGAACGAGAGGGAGACGAACGCGACCACCACCCCGGCCATGACCAGGATCGGCAGGTAGTCAGCCATCGCGCGAGACGCTACCCGACGACTTCGCTGCCGCAACGCTTCGCCGACCCACCACTAACGTCTGGCCGCGATGAGCGCGCCGGAGCCGGGGACCCCGTCGAAGTACGTCGACGTGTTCCTCTACGCGGCAGCGGCCGTGACGTACGTGTTGGTGTCGATCCACAACAAATGGCTGCTGAACTGGGTCGCCGGGCCCGTATGGCTGCTCGCGTGGGT